>NZ_JBHZOP010000127.1:0-15713 GCF_042787595.1 Stenotrophomonas sp. YIM B13575
CGGATGGGCGCGTGCAGGACCGTTGGCGCCATGGATGGCGCCATTGAGCCCCCATGGATGGGTTTACGGCGTGTCCTGCATGCGCCCATCCGCCCACGCGATCCCGGGACCGTCAACGCGCCGACAGCGCCCGCTTTTCAATCACTCCTCTTGACCTCAACCAATGTTGAGGTGCGATAACAGTCTCCCCATGGCCACACCCCTGGCCTTCCCCACGGAGACTGTCTCGATGTCGTACTCGCTTCCCGCCCTCCCCTATGCCTACGACGCCCTCGAACCGCACTTCGATGCGCGCACGATGGAAATCCACCACAGCAAGCACCACCAGGCTTACGTCAACAACCTCAATGCCGCGCTGGAACAGGCGGGCCTGCCGGCGCAGCCGGTGGAAACCCTGATCGCCGACCTCGATGCCCTGCCCGAATCGATCCGCGGCGCCGTGCGCAACAACGGCGGCGGCCACGCCAACCACAGCCTGTTCTGGACCGTGCTCAGCGCCACTGGCGGCACGGCCAATGACGAGCTTGCCGCCGCCATCGATCGCGACCTCGGCGGCTACGACGCCTTCAAAGAGAGCTTCAGCAAGGCCGCGCAGACCCGCTTCGGCAGTGGCTGGGCGTGGTTGACCGTCGATCGCGACGGCCGCCTGCAGGTCGAAAGCAGCGCCAACCAGGACAGCCCCCTGATGGGCGCCGCGGCGGGTGCCTCCGGCAATACCCCGATCCTTGCGCTGGATGTGTGGGAGCACGCCTACTACTTGCACTACCAGAACCGCCGCCCGGACTACATCGGCGCGTTCTTCAACCTCATCAACTGGGCCGAAGTCGGCCGGCGCTACCGCCAGGCCAGGGCCGCATGAACGCAGACTCCGGTGCCTACGCCGGGCCGTGGGCAGGGGTCTTCCCCGCTCCGGCGCCGGTGCCGTCGGTCAGCCTGCCGCCGCGTGCGCTGCGGCGATTGCTCGGCCATTTCCCTACCGGCGTGGCGATCGTCTGCGCCCGTGATGCACAGGGAAAGCCGCAGGGCCTGACCATCAATTCGTTCGTGCCGATCTCGCTGCAGCCGCCACTGGTGCTGTGGAACCTGGCCCTGCATGCGCAGAGCCTGTCCACGTTCCAGCGCGCCCCCCGGTTCGCGATCAGCGTGCTCGGCGCTGGACAGGAAGCGCTGGCGCGCCGTTTCGCCGACCCGCAGGTGCGCCATCGATTCACCGATGTGCCCTTGCTGGACGACGGCGAAGACGCGCCACCGCGTATCGCTGGTGCCGTCGTCCACCTCACCTGCACCCGCCACGCGCAGTGGCCGGTCGGCGATCACCTGCTGCTGGCCGGGCGCATCGTCGACGTGCGGGAAGAAGGCGGCGCACCGCTGCTGTTCCATCGCGGGCGCTTCCAGGCGGGTCCGGTGGAAACCCTGGTGGAGGTGCGCTGATGGACATCAACACGCTGGAAAACATGCTCGCCGCCGGCAAGGACAGCGCGCTGCTGCGCTTCGGCCTGGGCAAAAGCTGGCTGGACGCCGGCGATCCGGTGCGCGCAGCCACCCATCTGGGGCGCTGCGTGGTGCTGGACCCGGACTATTCGGCGGCGTGGAAGCTGCTGGGCAAGGCATGGCTGGCCGGTGGCCAGCCGCAGGCGGCGCGCGAGGCGTGGCAGCGCGGGCTCAGCGTGGCCGGAAGCAAGGGCGACCAGCAGGCCCGCAAGGAGATGCAGGTGTTCCTGCGCAGGCTGGACCGCCAGTCGCCTGCGCTGTTGGCGAAGGCCGGCTGAACAATCAGCCGGCGTTGGCCGACGCCGGTGCCGGCATGATGTCCGGCATCGGCAGGCGGCGCGGCTTGCTCGGGAACGCGTGGCGCAGGATGCGCCAGACCACCTGGGTGAACTGCCGCGGCAGCGAGCCGTTGTTGTAGTGCTGGCCGTAACGGCGGCAGATATCCTTCACTTCCTTGGCGATCGCCGCATAGCGGTTGGCCGGCAGATCCGGATAGAAGTGGTGCTCGATCTGGTGGCTGAGGTTGCCCGACAGCACGTTGATCACGAAACCGCCGCTGATGTTGGACGAACCGCGCAGCTGGCGCAGGTACCAGTGGCCGCGCGATTCATTGCGCAGGCATTCCTTCGGGAACGTTTCCGATTCGGCAGTGAAGTGCCCACAGAAGATGATCACGTAGGTCCAGATGTTGCGCAGGCCGTTGGCCACCATGTTGCCCAGCAACACCGGCAGGAAGAACGGACCGGCCAGCAGCGGGAAGAACACATAGTCCTTCAGCACCTGGCGGATCATCTTGCGTGCCACCGGACGGGTCTGCAGCCACATCGCGCGGCTGCTGATGCGGCCCTTGAACCAGCGGCCCAGGCGCAGATCCTGCGCAGCCACGCCCCACTGGAACAGCAGCGCGAAGATCGGCGCGATGATCGGCTGCAACAGGTAGAACGGCTTCCAGCGCTGCTCCGGGAAGATGCGCAGCAGGCCATAGCCGATGTCATCGTCCATGCCACGCACGTTGGTGTAGGTGTGGTGGCGGAAATTATGGGTCTTGCGCCAGTTGTCGGCGGTGGCAACGATGTCCCATTCGTAGGTGTTGCCGTTGAGCTTGGGGTCGCCGGTCCAGTCGTACTGGCCATGCATGACGTTGTGGCCCAGCTCCATGTTTTCCAGGATCTTGGCCAGCGCCAGCAGCAGGGTGCCGGCGATGCAGGCCGGCCACAGCAGCGGCGCCCAGAACAACGGCGAGAACGCGCCCAGGAACAGCAGGCTGCGGCCAAGCACGCCCGACCAGCGCACAGCCGCTGCGACGCGGCGGATGTAGCGGGTGTCGGACGCGCCGAGGCTGCCGATCACACGGTCGCGGATCGCATCGAGTTCCTCACCAAACGTCTGCATCTCGGCAGGGCTCAGGGCACGGTCGGTAGCGCGGGTCATGGCAGCGGGGTCCTCAGAGATCCAGGGTCAGGTCGGTGGTCGGCGCGCTCACGCAGATCCGCACCGGCACCGCCGTTTCGGACTGGGTGTCGCCGGTGCGCAGGTGGCGGGTGGTGCCACTGACGCGTTCACAGGTGCAGCTGTTGCAGATGCCCATGCGGCAGCCGTGCTTGGGCGCGATGCCCTGCGCCTCCAGGCTTTCCAGCAGCGAGCGGCCACGCGGCACGATCAGCCGCCGGCCGCTGCGGGCCAGGGTCAATGCGACCTCGCCCAGGCTGTCGGCATCACTGAGTGCTGCCGGTGGGGTAAAGGCTTCCGCCTGGAAACCAGCCACCTGCTGGGCCAAACGCGTGCGCGCAGCGGCAACGAAACCGTCCGGGCCACAGGCCAGTACATGGCGCTGCGCCAGCGGGGTGTCGTCACCGGCCACGGCCAGCGTGTGGCTGTCGATACGCGCAGCCGGCACGTCGCCTTCGCGGGTGGTCAGCAGGTGCACGCGCAGGTTCGGATGCGCCGCAGCCAAGGCCAGCAGTTCATCGCGGAACTGGAACGCCGCAGCGTTGCGCTCCCAGTAGAACAGGTCGACCGGTGCAGCCAGCGGGCGCTGGCAGGCGTCGCGCAGCAGGCTGCGCATGGGCGTGATGCCGCTACCGGCTGCCAGCAGCAATACCGGCGCGGCGGCAGGCATGTGGAAATCACCGAAGGCCGCGTCCAGCCGGAACAGGTCGCCCGGCTTGGCATGTGCGACCAGATGCTGGCTGACCTTGCCGCCTTCCACCGCCTTGACGGTAATGGCCAGCTCACAGCGGCCCAGGCGGGTCGGGCTGTAGCTGCGGCGCAATACACGCCCCTCAAGCTCAACGCCGAGGGTGACGTGCTGGCCGGCGCGCATCCCGGCCCAGTGCCGGTTGCAGCGCAGGACCAGGGTCGCGGCGCCCTCGCCGGCCGGCTCGCGCCGTACCAGGCGGGCCATCGGCTCACGCAGGGTCCACAACGGATTCAGCTGGCCCGCCCAGAAGTCGAACAGCGACGGCGACAGCCAGCGGTACGGAGAAAGCAGGGAAGGTCGGACGACAGCGCTCATGGGCGCACTATACGGCCGCACACACAGCTGTGTATACATGTGTATATTGCACCGGATTGGGTATGATTCAGCCTTGCCCCTCCGGAAGTGCCATGGCCGCCGCCACCGTTCTATCTCCGCCTGAAGATGCCAGCAGCCCGGCCCGCCGTACGGTGAGCCGCGAGGATCTGTTGGCCGCCGCGTTGAAACTGATCGGCCCGCATCGCAGCCTCTCCACCCTCAGCCTGCGCGAAGTCGCGCGCGAGGCCGGCATCGCACCCAACAGCTTCTATCGCCAGTTCCGCGACATGGACGAACTGGCCGTCGCCCTGATCGACGTCGCCGGGCGCTCACTGCGCACCATCATCGGCGAAGCCCGCCAGCGCGCTACGTCCAGCGCCACCAGCGTGGTGCGCGTGTCGGTGGAAACCTTCATGGAACAGCTGCGCGCCGACGACAAGCTGCTGCACGTGCTGTTGCGCGAAGGCGCGGTCGGCTCGGATGATTTCAAGCACGCGGTCGAACGCGAACTGCACTACTTCGAAGAAGAGCTGCAGCACGACCTGGTGCGCTTGGCCGCACTGGATGGCGCGGTGTTGTACAAGCCGGAACTGGTGTCGATGGCGATCACCCGGCTGGTGTTTGCAATGGGCGCTTCGGCCATGGATCAGCCCCCGGAGAACGACCCGGAACTGGTCGAACAGATCTCCACGATGATCCGCATGATCATCGTCGGCGCGCGCACTCCCGCCGCCTTCCGCCGCGGCTGACCCCTTCCGGTGCATGACCACCGGCACGCTTCCGTGCGCATTGTGTAATGTTATAACACTCGAATTCGAGTAAAGACCACGGTCCCGTCGCGAGCTGAAACGACAATATAGCAATTGCTATATTGATGACCTTCTGCTTTCATGTGCGCCAGCCAGGTCGCCCTCGCCGCCCTCCCTCCCCAAGGACGACGCCCTCATGCGCATTGCTGCCTCCCTTCTTCGCCGGCTGCCGCTGGCTGCCGGTATCGCCGCCGCGCTGCCAGTGGCCGCAGTCGCTGCACCGCCCTCACCCACCGAGCTTGACCGTGTGCAGGTGAAAGTCAGCACGGCCACCCGCAGCGAACGCCTGCTGTCGGACGTGCCGATCCGCACCGAAGTACTGCGCAAGGAAGACATCGCCCTGCGCGCGGCCACCGATTTCTCCCGCGCGGTCGAGCTGATCAATGGCCTGAGGGTGGAAAGCAACTGCCAGAACTGCAACACCAGCGAGGTGCAGCTGCTGGGCCTTCCCGGTGCCTACAACCAGCTGCTGTTCGATGGCATTCCACTGCTGTCCACGCTGGGCAGCGTGTACGGGCTGGAACAGATTCCCGCCGGCTTCGTCGACCGCATCGAAGTGGTCAAGGGCGGTGGTTCGTCGTTGTATGGGCCGGGCGCGGTGGCCGGTGTCATCAATCTGATTCCGCCACTGCCTGCACGCAGCGGTGGCCATGTACAGGCCGGCGTGGATGTGCTGAAGGGCACGCCGCAGAAAAACGCCGACGTCCGTCTGGATCTGGTCGCCAGAGAAGCCGACGCGGGACTGTCGGTGATCGCCCAGCGCAACTGGAACAGCGGCATCGACTACAACGGCGACGGCTATACCGAGATCACCCGCAAGAACCTCAAGGTGGGTGGCCTGCAGGCCTGGTATGCACCGAATCCGGGCACGCGCCTGCGGCTGGACCTGCAGGTGACCGATGAGAGCCGTCGCGGTGGCAATCGCCTCGACCAGCCCGAACACCTGGCCAACATCGCCGAATCCCTGGATACGAACTACCGTCGCGGCAGCCTGTCATGGGACCAGGAAGTGAACAGCGACCTCGACTTCCGTCTGGCCTACGCCTTCGCCGACATCGACCGCGACAGCTTCTATGGCGGTCTTGGCGATGTGGTCACCGATCCATCGGCGCCCGGCTACGACCCTTCGCAGCTGGACCCGAACGTGCCCGGCAGTGCCGCGTCACGCTCGTGGCGTCAGTACGGGCGCACCCACAACCCGCTGCACTACATCGACAGCCAGTTGAACTGGCGGTTGGGTGCACACACGCTCGCGTTCGGCGTGCAGTACAAGCATGAGGGCCTGCGTGACGACAATCGCGATGGCGCCGGCCAGCGCCTGGCCGTGCTCGAGGATGCAACCTTCCACAATCTCGGCGCGTTCGTGCAGGACGAATGGAGCGTACGCGATGATGTCGACCTGGTGCTGGGTGCGCGCGTGGACAAGAGTTCGGAACTGGACAGCGCCGTGTTCTCACCGCGCATCGCCCTCGCCTGGCAGGCGACACCCCGGCTGAAATGGCGTGCGGGCGTCGCCACCGGCTTCCGTGCGCCGGAAATCTTCGTCGAGGATGTCCACGTCGATACCCTCGGTGGCGAACAGGTGCGCGTGCGCAACACCCGTGGCCTGAAGGAGGAGCGCGCGTTGACCACCCTGTTCGGGTTCGACTGGCGCTCCGACCCGGCCGACCCGGTATGGAGCTGGGATGCCACTGCATCCTACGCACGCATCCGTGACACCTTCGCGCTGGGCGAGATCCAGCGCGGCGATGATGGCCAGCTGACACAGCTGCGCTACAACGCGTCCGGCTCGAACGTGCTGGGCATGGAAACCAACGTCGGCTGGCAGCCCTCTGCGCAATGGCGACTGACTGCCGGCGCGTCGTGGTACCGCTCGCAGTTCCGCGAGCCGCAACGCATCTTCGATGACACCGCCGACGGCGGCGATACGGTGATCGACAGCCGCGACTACCTGAAGACGCCGCGCTGGACCGGCGTGGCCCAGCTCAGCTGGATGCCGGCCGAACCCTGGGAGGCCTTCCTGGCGCTGCGCCACACCGGATCGATGCCGGTGCTCAACAACCGGCTGGGCGAACTGCACCGCACCCGCGCGTTCCTGGTCACCGATCTCGGCGCGCGCTGGCATCGCCACCTGGGCGCGCAGGCACAGCAGGAAGTGTCGGTGGCGGCCGGGGTCAAGAACGTGTTCGACCAGCGGCAGAAGGATCTGGAAAGCGGCGCGCTGCGCGACAGCGACTACGTGTACGGTCCGCGTTTCGCCCGCTCGTGGTACGTGAACCTGCGTTATGCGTTCTAGGTGGCTGCCCGCACTGCTGCTGGCACTGGCATGGCCGGCCACGGCGGCCGACCTGCACGCGCAGGTCTCCGCGTCGCTGATGCGGCCCGAGCCACGTGCCCTGCGGCCGGTGCAGTGGTCGCCACCGCCGAAGCTGATCGCGCTGTACTTCGGTGCCGACTGGTGCGCGCCCTGCCACGCCTTGGTGCCAACCCTGCGCGGCTTGCGCGACGCGCTGCGCGAGGCCGGCGCCGATACCGAAGTGGTGTATGTCAGCCTGGATGAAAACGAGGCGGCGCTGCGGCGCTACATGCAGCTGCAGGACATGCCGTGGCCGGTGCTGGACCCGCGTCGCGCGAAGCGCATGCCGGCACTGCAGGCATTGGCGGGCCCGGCACCGCCCAACCTGGTGCTGATCGATGCGCAGGGCACGGTGCTGGCCAATGGCTGGCAGGGGCGGCGCTACAGCGGGCTGCAACCGGTATTGCAGGAATGGCGGAAGCAGGCGTGTGCGCAGGAACAGGCGCGCTGCCCGCCTGAATTGTAGAGTCGAGCCATGCTCGACTCATTTCATCACCGCGCGAACAGCAGCCGAGCATGGCTCGGCTCTACAGAAAGCAGATTCCGCGAGTAGATCCACGCCATGCGTGGATGCACTCATTCCATACCGCGCGAACAGCAGTAAAGGAACCGCGACTCAGCCGCCCTCGGCCTTGCGCACGAATTCGTCGAACAGGGCCAGTGTCTGTTCGCTGACATGGTGCTCGATGCCTTCGGCATCACGCCGCGCGGTATCCGGGTCCACGCCCAGCGCCAGCAGGAACCGTTCCACGGTCTGGTGGCGCTGGCGGCTGGCGTGGGCCAACGCCTCGCCCTCGGGGGTCAGGAACACGCCGCGGTATGGGCGCTGCACCACCCAGCCGTCACGGGCCAGCCGTCGCAGCATCTTCGCCACCGTCGGCTGGGCCACGCCCAGGCGGGTGGCGATGTCGACCTGGCGGGCCTCACCGCCATCGGCCAACAGGTCGGAGATCAGCTCGACATAGTCCTCCACCAGTTCCATCCGGTGTGCCTCGCGCACTTGCCGGAAGCTCTCGACCTGGCGCTCGGCCTCGATCAAGGGGGTGCTTTTCAGCGATGTCGAATCGTCCGTCTTGCCCACGCGTGTGCCTGTCCTGCAGTTGTCATCGGGTGCGAACCTGAATTCTGGACCAGTGACGCAGTAAAGACGATTGTTTCACATTGCTATGCGATATAGCAGTGGCTATATTGGCAGCCATGAACACCGTCGCACCCACCGATTCTGCGGCCCCCACTCCGGCCAGCCTGGGTGCGCTCAACGCGTCGATAGCAGTACCCGACAAAGGTCATTGGTGGTTCCGGCTGCTGGCCTTCCTTGGCCCGGGCTACATGGTGTCGGTCGGTTACATGGACCCGGGCAACTGGGCTACCGATCTGGCCGGCGGCTCGCGCTTCGGCTATCTGCTGCTGTCGGTCATCCTGATCTCCAACCTGATGGCGGTGATCCTGCAGGCGTTGTCGGCACGGCTGGGCATCGCCACCGGCATGGACCTGGCGCAGGCCTGCCGTGCGCGCTACCCCAAGCCGGTGAACCTGGCGCTGTGGGCGCTGTGCGAAGCGGCGATCATCGCCTGCGACCTGGCCGAAGTGATCGGCACGGCCATTGCCTTGAAACTGTTGTTCGATCTGCCGCTGCTGTGGGGCGCGGTGATCACCGCGCTGGACACGCTGCTGGTGCTGCTGCTGATGAACCGCGGTTTCCGTGCGCTGGAAGCCTTCGTGATCGCGCTGCTGCTGGTGATCTTCGGTTGCTTCATGGTGCAGATCGCGCTGGCCGCGCCGCCGGTGATGCAGGTGCTGGGCGGTTTCATTCCGCGCACGCAGGTGGTCACTGATCCGCATGCGCTGTACATCGCCATCGGCATCATCGGGGCCACGGTGATGCCGCACAACCTGTACCTGCATTCGTCCATCGTGCAGACCCGCGCCTATCCACGCACCGATGAAGGCCGTCGCAGCGCGCTGCGCTGGGCCGTCACCGACAGCACCGTTGCCTTGACCCTGGCACTGTTCATCAACGCCAGCATCCTGATCCTGGCGGCGTCGGTGTTCCATGCCAATGGCCGCTTCGATGTGGAAGACATCGAGCAGGCGCACCAGTTGCTGGCGCCGATGCTGGGCGTGGGCCTGGCCTCGACATTGTTCGCCGTGGCGCTGCTCGCGTCCGGCCTGAACTCGACGGTGACGGCGACACTGGCTGGGCAGATCGTGATGGAAGGGTTCCTGCGCCTGCGCCTGCCGCCGTGGCTGCGGCGCTTGATCACCCGCGCGCTGGCCATCATCCCGGTGGTGGTGGTGATCATGCTGTTCGGCGACCAGGGCGCGGTGAAGCTGCTGGTACTGAGCCAGGTAGTGCTGTCGATGCAGCTGCCGTTCGCGATCATTCCGCTGGTACGGATCGTGACCGACAAGATGACGATGGGCGCGCTGGTGGCGCCGCGCTGGCTGGGCAGCATCGCCTGGGTGATCGCGCTGGTGATCGTGGTGCTGAACGTGAAGCTGCTGGTGGACACGTTCGCTGGCGGTTGATCCGCGCGCCCGGGGTCGGATCCCTTGCCACAGGCAAGGGCTCTGACCCCAGTAGATCCACGCCATGCCTGGATGCCCGTGTAGATCCGGATCGCGCGAAATGCCGCCGGGCATGGCCCGGCGCTACCGATGGCGACCTGCAGTAGATCCACGCCGTGCGTGGATGCGGCAATGTCAGGCGCTACAGGAACTCCGCGATCGCCGCTTCGATCTGCTGCGGAGACTGGAAGCCCGGCATGCGCATGCGTTCGTCACCGTCCAGGAACAGCGACAGCGTGGGGGTCTGCCGCAGCCCCAGCTCGCGGAAGAACGCCTCGCCCACCACTTCCAGCTGCACCCGCAGCAGGGTCGTGCCCTGCCCTGCAGTGCCGCTGGCCACCCGCTGCAGCGACATGTCCAGCATCCGGCACCCCGGGCACTGGTCCTTGTGGAAGTCCACCAGCACGCGCGGGTGGTCGGCCAGCAACTGCTGGAACTGCTCAGGCGTGGTGGCGTCGATGATCTGCATCGGTGGTACTCCAGTAATGAGCCAGGACCGCGTCGGTCCAACGGTTGATGGCCGTGGCATGCCGCCGGCCATGGGGCATCTGTTCGATCTCCAGCGGCGGATAGCCGCTGTGGAAATAGCGGATCAGCCGGTGCACCGCACCGCAGTAATACTCCTGCCCCCACTGCGTTTCGCCGGTACCGAACACCGCCACCTGGCGCGGCCGCTGGCCGCGTTCGGCGATGCCTGCCACCCAGGCCTTCATCTCCGACGGCGTGCGCCCGGCGTTGTCGGTCCAGCAGCCCAGCAGCACCAGGTCGGCCTCGTCCACCGGCAGCGGCGGGCACTGGCGCAGGTCGTCGGCGTCCTGCCAGTGCACGGCGTGGCCTGCGGCCCGGCAACGCTCGGCGATGTGGCGGCCGAGCTCGCGGGTGTTGCCACTGAGGGACGCCACCACGATCAGGATGCGCAGCGCCAGGCCGCGCTCAGAGGTCGTCGAAGCCGTTGTCGACGTTGGTCTTCTTGTAACTTGCATTGCGCATCTCGAAGAAGTCGGTCTTGGTCTCGGTGAAGTTGTCGGCGTAGGCCTTGATCCAGGGCATCACGTTGTCGGTGGTGTCGCTGTACAGGCGCTCGATGCCGAGCATGCCGGCCATCTTGTTGGCGCGGTACTTCACGTAGCGCACCATCTCATCCACGTCGATACCGTCGATGCCGTCCAGCACCTCCGCCGACCACTGTGTTTCCAGTTCAATGGCATGTTCGAACGACTGGTGCACGTAGGCGGTCAGCTCGTTGGTCTGCAGCTCCGGGTTCTCGCCGATGATGGCGCGGATCAGCTCGCTGATGAACTTGGTGTGGGCCAGTTCGTCACGGTTGATGAAACTGATGATCTTGCCGGTGCCGTTCATGCGGTTCTGCCGCACCATGTTGTAGAAGTAGGCGAAACCGGAATAGAAGTTGATGCCTTCCAGGATCGAGGACTGGATCAGCGACTTCAGCAGGGTTTCGGCGGTCTTCTCGCGCATGAAATCGTCATACGCCCCCATGATCGGCGCGTTGCGCTTGATGATGGTCGGATGGGTGCGGGCGATCTCGAAGATGCGGTTCTGGTTCGGCAGGTCGGTGATCGAAGCCAGCACGTAGCTGTAGCTCTCGTTGTGGATCACCTCCTGCTGGCCGATGATCGCCGCGTTGGCGTGCGCGGCCGGGTCGGTGATGTACTCGGCGACGTTGTAGATGAAACGCGTCTGCGGCGAATCAAGAGTAGCCAGCAGGCCGATGATGGAATCGTAGGCGTTCTTCTCGCGCGCGTTGAGCTCGCCGTACTGGCGTGCATCCACCTTCATGTCTACCTCATCAGGGATCCAGAAGTTGGTCGAGAGCTCCTTGTAGGCGCGATAGAACGACGGGTACGGGATGTCGTTCCAGTTCAGGATGCCGCTGGTGCGGCCGTTGATGATGCCGGTGCTGCGGTTGGGGTGGCGCGGTTCGAGGATCTTGATGCGGTCGAGGGGGGTTGCCATGGTCTTCTGCCTTCGTATTGCATGCGTTGCGGATGTAGAGCCGAGCCCATGCTCGGCTGCTCTTCGCGCCTGAGCCGAGCGTGGGCTCGGCTCTACAGGGGGCGCAGCGATCAGCTCGAGCACCACTCGCATTCGCTGATGTCGATGTCGTTGGAGCGCACGTAGTAGGTGGTCTTCAACCCTTCCCGCCAGGCACTCAGGTGCAGCTCCAGCAGCGTGCTGGCGCGGATCGTGCTCGGCACGTAGAGGTTGAAGCTGATCGACTGGTCGACATGGCGCTGGCGGCGCGCGTTCTGCCGCACGCTGGCGAACTGGTCGACCTTGTAAGCGCCCTTTTCGTAGTACGGCCAGGTTTCCAGCGACAGCCCGGGCGCAGCCACCGGCCGCCGGAAGTCCTTCTTTTCCTCGTAATAGAACGCGCTGTAGATCGGATCGATCGACGCGGTGGAACCGGCGATCTGTGCCGTGCTCATGTTCGGCGCCACCGCCAGCAGCCAGCCGTTGCGCAGGCCGTTGCTCGCCACCTCGCGTGCAAGACTGTCCCAGGCAGCGCCGCTGTAATCGCGGTCACGGAAATAGTTGCCGTTGTGCCAGTCGCTGCCGGCGAACATCGGGTAGCTGCCCTTCTCCCTGGCCAACTGCGCGCTGGCCTGGATGGTCAGGAAGTTGATGCGTTCGAACAGGCGATCGGACAGTTCCTCGGCCTCGGGCGATTCCCAGTGGATCGCCTGCTGTGCCAGCAGGTGATGCCAGCCGAACGTGCCCAGGCCGATGGCGCGGTACTTGCGGTTGGTGATGGTGGCCTGCGGCACCGGCAGCGCATTGAGGTCAATCACGTTGTCGAGCATGCGCACCTGGATCGGAATCAACCGCTCCAGTACATCGGTGGCCAGCAGATCCTCGGGGGCGGTGATGGCGCGGCCGAGGTTGATCGATGACAGGTTGCAGACCACGAAGTCACCGGCACGACGGGTGGTGACGATCTGGTCGCCGCTGACGATCTCCTGGATCATCCGCGTCGGGCTCATGTTCTGCAGGATCTCGGTGCACAGGTTGCTGGAATAGACCATGCCCGCGTGCTTGTTCGGGTTCTTCCGGTTCACTTCGTCGCGGTAGAACAGGAACGGATTGCCGGTTTCCAGCTGGCTGAGCATGATCCGCTTGAACAGGTCGATCGCCTTCACCGTGCGGCGGCTGATGCGCTCGTCGGCGACCAGTTCGGCGTAGCGGTCGCGGAAGCTGCCCTGCCCGCGCTTCTCGTCGTAGAAGTCCTGCAGGTACCAGCCCTTGGCCTGCTTCACCTCGTGCGGATCGAACAGGTACCAGTCGGCCCGGCGCTCGACCGCCTCCATGAACAGATCGGGCACGCAGATGGCGGTGAACACATCGTGCGCGCGCAGGCGCTGGTCGCCGTTGTTCAGGCGCAGGTCCATGAAGGCTTCGATGTCGCGGTGCCAGATGTCCAGGTACACCGCCACCGCGCCCTTGCGCTGGCCGAGCTGGTCGACCGACACCGCGGTGTTGTTGAGCTGCTTGATCCACGGCACGACGCCGCCGGACGAGTTGGGCACGCCGCGGATCGGCGCACCACTGCTGCGCACGTACCCCAGGTACGCACCCACACCGCCGCCGTGCTTGGACACGCGGGCAATATCGGTGTTGGAGTCATAGATGCCCTGCAGGCTGTCATCGACGGTATCGATGAAGCAGCTCGACAGCTGGCCGCCGACCTTGCCGGCGTTGGCCAGGGTCGGCGTGGCCACCGTCATGTACAGGTTGGACAGTGCCCAGTACGCCTCGCCCACCAGCTGCATGCGGCGCACGCGGCCGTTCTCACCCGGCCCGCCCTCGTTCTGCATCAGGTACAGGGCGATGGTCAGCCAGCGTTCCTGCGGCAGTTCATACACCTCGCGGCTGCGATCGGTGGCCAGATAGCGCGTGGCCAGCAGGTACAGGCCGTTGTAGGCGAACAGCCGGTCGCGCTCGGGATCGATCATCTCGCCGGCCTGCTGCAGCTCTTCCTTCGAATAGCAGCGCAGGATGTCGTTGCTGTAGATGCCGCGGTCGGCCAGGCTTTCCTGCAGGCCCACGAAGGAGCCGTACTTCAGGCTGACGTCGTAGAAGCGGTTGCGGCTGGCGCGCTTGTACAGCCGGCGCAGGTACAGGCGTGCGGCAAACTGTTCCCATTCGGGCGCGACAAGATCGACGCGCGATTCCGCTTCGCGGATCAGCAGGTCCACCAGATCATCGGCACTGATGCTGGGCTTGCGCTCGACCATCGCCAGCACCACGCGGCGGTAGTCGGCCACATCCAGCTGCGGCAGCTCGGCATGGATGGTGTCGATGCTGCGCAACAGGCGCGCCGCATCGTAGGGCAGGCGACGATTGCCGGCTTCCTTGGTGATCCAGGTCGGCACGCGCTCGCCGCTGGCGCGCATGGCGTCGCCGGCGCCGGCCAGGTCGGCCACGCGGAAGGTACTGTCGGTCATGGTGGTGTAACTCCAGGCTCGTACGCGCGTCGGCGCCCGATGCCATGGCGGCCCTGCAAGCGATACCGGCGCGCGGGGCGAACGGGTGAAGTGCCAGGGTGCAGGAACGTAGGTCGTCGGCATCTGCCTGCGCCTGCGGCCGGTATCCGGGCCGTGGGGGCGACCTGCGTCCGCACGATGGCGGCCGCGTCGACACGGCAAGCCTTCAGGGGCGGGCCGCGGGACGTTTGCTGCATGTCCGGCGGCGGCGGCTGACCGGGAGTGACGGCCACAACATAGTGGGGATGCCCCGAGCCGTCAACACAAGATGCAGTAATCACGTCATGTCGCGACCATCGGTCGCAGGATGCCGTGTTGCACCACCATCACCTTGTTGACGCCGCACACGTCCCCAGTTCGGTATCACATCAACTTTTCCGGAACACCGCTCATGCGCGCTGCCCAGTACTCCTCCTTCGGCGACCCGGCCGACGTCCTTGCCGTTGCCGACGCCGCACTGCCCGAACCCGGCCCCGGCGAGGTGCGCATCCGCACCGTGCTGGCCTCGATCCACAACCACGACCTGCTGACCGTGCGTGGCCTGTACGGCTACAAGCCGACGTTGCCGGCGATCGGTGGCAGCGAAGCACTGGGCGTGGTCGATGCGCTTGGCGAGGGCGTCGATGGCCTGCAGATCGGCCAGCGTGTTGCCGCCGCCTCGGTGCACGGCACCTGGGCTGAAGCGTTCATCGCGCCGGCGCGCATGGTGATCCCGATGCCGGAGTCGATCCCCGACGAGATGGCCGCACAGCTGATCGCGATGCCGCTGAGCGCGCTGATGCTGCTGGAGTTCCTGCGCGTCGAGCCGGGCCAGTGGGTCGTACAGAACACCGCCAACGGTGCCGTCGGCAAATCGCTGGCGATGCTGGCAAAGGCGCGCGGTGTGCACGTGGCCAACCTGGTGCGCAACGCGGAAGCGGTGGCGCAGCTGCAGGCGCTCGGCATCGATCACGTGTTCGATACCTCGGTGGACGGCTGGAAGGACCGCGTGCGCGAAGCCACCGGCGAAGCACAGGCAGCGGCTGCGGTCGATTCCATCGGTGGCGATGCCAGCGGCGACCTGGTCGACCTGCTCGGTCACCACGGCACCCTGGTCTCGTTCGGCGTGATGAGCGGCGAGCCGATGCGCATTCCCGCCGGTGGCCTGATCTACAAGGAAGCCACGGTGAAGGGCTTCTGGGGCAGCAAGGTCAGCCAGGCGATGGCGGTGGAAGACAAGCGTCGGCTGGTCGGCGAGCTGCTGAAGCGCGCGGCGGGCGGTGAGCTGACCTTGCCGGTGGAGCGGATCTTCGCCCTGGAGGACATCGCCCAGGCAGCGAAGGCCGGTGCGGGTTCGGGTCGTAACGGCAAGGTGTTGCTGCGGCCGTGATCGTCTGACATTGCGTTCTGTAGAGCCGAGCCATGCTCGGCTGCTTTCCGGCCAGTGTGTGGAGCCGAGCGTAGGCTCGGCTCTACAGGGGCGTGGGGGGCCC
>NZ_JBHZOP010000128.1:0-15707 GCF_042787595.1 Stenotrophomonas sp. YIM B13575
GTGTCGGATTGCGGGGACGCCGCAAGTACGTCCTTGTAGGCTTGGCCGCGGCATCCATGCCGCGGACACCCCGCAATCCGACACCGCCCCACCTCTGACAGATTTCCGCAATCTGGTAGATCCACGCCATGCGTGGATGAATCTCCATCGGAATCGAATATTTCGAATTCGGAATGAAAAGCATCCGCGCATGGCGTGGATCTACGTGTCGACCAAGGTCGACACCTACCAACAGCAGCACAGAATGCCGTTCCGACAGCTCGCGGAAATCTGTCGAAGGCGGGGTGGATCCGGTTGCGGGGGTGTAAGCGCCATGGATGGCGCGCCCAAGCCTACAGGGACGTACTTGCGGCGTCCCCCGCAACCGGACCCACCCCGCCATCCCACAGGAACCCAGCTGTTGCCGTCGCTTCGGCCGTTGCCGTTGCCTCTGCAGGTGCCGGGCGCAGCCCGGCCATGAACCTAGCTACGAACCTGGCCTTCGCCACGCACCACGAAACGTTCGACCGTGAGTGCTTCCAGTCCCATCGGGCCATAGGCATGCAGGCGCGTGGTGGAGATGCCGATTTCGCTGCCGAGGCCGAGCTGGCCGCCATCGGAAAAGCGCGACGACGCGTTGACCATCACCACCGCCGAGCGCAACGCGTTGACGAAACGTTCGGCACTGGCCGCGTCTTCGGTCGCGATCACTTCGGTATGGTCGGAGGTGTAGGTGCGGATGTGCGCGATCGCTGCGTCAAGATCATCGACCACGCGGACCGCCAGTACCAGATCAAGGAACTCGGCGGCATAGTCGTCCTCGCTGGCCACGATGCTTCCCGGCAGCAACGGCTGCGCGCGCGTGTCGGCACGCAGCTGCACGCCGCGTTCGGCCAGCGCCTGCGCAGCACGCGGCAGGAAGTCCGCAGCAATGTCCTGGTGCACCAGCAGGGTTTCCAGTGAATTGCACGCGGACGGGCGACTGCACTTGCCATCCACCAGCAGATCGAGCGCCTTGACAGGGTCGGCGCTGGCATCGACGAACAGATGGCACACACCCTTGTAGTGCTTGATCACCGGTACCCGCGCGTGTTCTGCAACGAAGCGGATCAGGCCCTCGCCACCACGCGGGATCGCCAGGTCGATCAGTTCATGCAGCTGCAGCAGTTCCAGCATGACGTCGCGGCGCAGGTCGGTCAGCACCGTCACGGCAGCAGGGGGCACGCCGTTGGCCTTCAATGCCCCGGCCAATGCCTGGGCGATGGCAGTGTTGGAATGGATCGCCTCCGAACCTCCACGCAGAATCACGCCGTTGCCCGCCTTCAGGCACAGCGCGGCGGCTTCGGCGGTCACGTTCGGGCGTGCTTCGTAGATCATCGCGATCACTCCCAGCGGCACGCGCACCTTCTGTACGCGGATGCCGTTCGGTCGCACGTCGTCGCGGGTCACCTGCCCGACCGGGTCCGGCAGGCCCGCCACCTCACGCACGGCGTCGGCCATCGCCAGCAGGCGCGCCGGGTCCAGCGCCAGGCGGTCGAGCATCGCACTGCCCACGCCCTTGTCGCGGGCGGCGGCGAGGTCGCGCGCGTTGCCTGCAAGAATCTGCCCGGCATTGACCTCCAGTGACTGCGCCATCGCCTGCAGCAGCGCCCTGCGGGCACCGCTGTCGAGGCCAGCGACCACCTGGGCTGCGTCACGGCAGGCGCGGGCCTGCGATTCGATCTCACTCATCGGGACATCCTGCAATGGGTTCATGGCAGCACCAGATCGTCACGATGGACGACGGTACCGCCGTAGTTGTAGCCGAGCACGGTCTGGATGTCGCGGGTGTGGCGGCCGGCAATGCGGCGCACGTCATCGGCGGCGTACTGGCTGACACCACGGGCCACGCAGATCCGGCCGGCGTCGGTGTTCCAGCACACCTGCACCATGTCACCACGGCGGAACGCGCCGTCGGCACCGGTGATGCCACCGGGCAGCAGTGAGGCGCCCTTCTCGCGCATCGCCTGCGCTGCACCGGCGTCGATCAGGATCGCGCCTTCGGCCAGCGGCGCGTGCCGCAGCCAGTGCTTGCGGGCGGCCTCGCGGCTGCGCGCCGCGTGGATGCGGGTACCGAACAGGCGATCCTGCGCCAGCGCGCGCACCACCTCGCCGCTGCGGCCGTTGAACAGATAGGTTTCGATGCCGACACGGCCGGCCTTTGCCGCGGCCTCCAGCTTGGTGCGCATGCCACCGGTACCGGCGACTGAACCGGCACCGCCAGCCATCGCCAGCACGGCATCATTCAACTCCGGCACCTCGTGCAACGGCCGTGCATCGGCATGCGTGCGCGGGTCGGCACTGTACAGACCATCGATGTCGGTGGCGATGAACAGTGCATCGGCATCGACCAGCGCCGCCACGGTCGCGGCCAGGTTGTCGTTGTCGCCGAGCTTGAGCTCGTCCACCGATACGGTGTCGTTCTCGTTGACCACCGGCAGCGCACCCAGCCGCAACAACTCGTTGAGGGTTGCCCGCGCGTTGAGATAGCGGCGGCGGTTGCGCAGATCGTCATGGGTCAGCAGCACCTGCGCCACCGGACGCTCGAAGAAGCGCTGCCACAGACCGATCAGCTGCGCCTGGCCCAGTGCCGCCAGCGCCTGCCGTGCAGCCATCGCTGCACCGGGTTCATCGGCCCTGGGCAGGATCGCGCGGCCGGCAGCGACCGCGCCGGAGGAGACGATCACCACTTCGCGCCCAGCCAGCACGTTGGCCGAGACGAACTGGGCCAGGCCCAGCGCATGACGCGGTGACAGGCCACCGCCATCGGCCGCGAGCAGGCTGCTGCCGACCTTGAGCACGGCACGCCGCCACGACGGCAGCGCTTGTTCGGGGAACGGCGATGCAACGGTGGCGGCGTGGACAGTCATCAGGAGCGCCTCAGCGGGTATTCCATTCGTGGACACTCAGCGCCGATGCCTGCATCGTCACCAGCGGATCGGTGGCGACGATGGCCTGTGCCTGCGCCAGGCTGTCGACGTTGCACAGCACATAGGCGCCGCCACTGCCATCGGCAAAGCCGCCGGTCAGCTGCAGCTTGCCTTCGGCCTGCAAAGCATCGAGGAAGTCGCGGTGCGGTTGCACCACGGCGTCGGTGAAACCGGGCTGGCGCATCGCCAGCACCAGGTAAACGGTGCCGGCCATCAGGACAGCGCCTGCCAGCGCGCGCGCAGTTCATCCAGGCGCAGGTCCGACGCCGAACCCGGCGATACCCGCGCCGCCAGGCTGCCTTCCGGCGTACGCCCCTGCCCTGCGCTGTCGGCGCCGGCAGCAGCGGCCTTGTAGGCCTCGCGGAACGGCACGCCGGCGACCGCGGCTTCCACCGCTACGTCGGTGGCGTACATGCCCGAATCGATGGCCGCACGCAGCTTGTCATCGCGCCATTCCAGGTTGGCCAGCAGCGCCGGCAGCAGCTCCAGCGCGGCCAGGCCACGGCCGAAGCCGTGGAAGATCGCGCCCTTGGACGACTGCAGATCGCGGTGGTAACCCGACGGCAGCGACAGCAGCTGCTCGATCTCGGTACGTGCAGCGGCGACGCTGGCATGGGTCGCCCGCATCAGCTCGATCACGTCCGGATTGCGCTTGTTGGGCATGATCGAACTGCCGGTGGTGTACTGCGCCGGCAGCGCCACGAAACCGAATTCGGCGCTGGTGAACAGCGACAGGTCCCAGGCGATGCGGCGCAGGTCCAGGGTCGCGCCACCCAGCGCTTCCAGTGCGGCCAGTTCGAACTTTCCACGCGACAGCTGCGCGTAGATCGGCGAGATCTGCATGCGCGCAAAGCCGAGCGCGCGGGTGGTGTGCTCGCGGTCCAGCGGCAGGTTCACGCCGTAACCGGCGGCGGTGCCGAGCGGATTGGCATCCACCAGTGCATGGGTATCGCGGGCACGCACAGCGTTGTCGATGAAGGCCTCGGCCCACCCAGCCCACCACATGCCTGCCGAGGACACCACGGCACGCTGGATGTGGGTGTAACCGGGAATCGGCAGATGCTGCTCGGCCTGCGCACGGTCGAGCGCCACCTTGGCCACTTCGGCACTCACCTGCGCGACGCGCTGCAGCTTCTCCTTCAACCACAACCGGGTCGCGACCAGGATCTGGTCGTTGCGGCTACGGCCGGTATGGATCTTGCGGCCGGCATCACCCAGGCGCTCGGTCAACCGTGCCTCGATGGCGGAATGGCCATCTTCATACTGCGTATCCAGCACGAAGCGGCCTTCGCGGAAGTCCTGCGCCAGCACCTCCAGTTCGCGCAGCAGGCCAGCGAGTTCATCGGCGCTGAGGATGCCGATGTGCTGCAGGCCCTGCGCGTGCGCGGCGCTGGCGGCGATGTCATGCAGGAAGAATTCGCGGTCGAGGATCACGTCGTCGCCGGCGAGGAAGGTCTGGATCTGGGCATCGACAGCGACGCCGGGCTTCTGCCAAAGAAGGTCTGCCATGGGGGCTCCTGTGCGGTTTCAGTGCGGGATCGACGTCAGTTCGTCGATGCCCAGCGCGAGATTGAGGTTCTGCATGGCCTGGGTGGCCGCGCCCTTGAGCAGGTTGTCCAGGGTCGCCACCACCACCACCCGCTTGCCGCCCGGGGCCAGCGTGAAGCCGCCGACCTGGGCGCCATGGCGGCCCGCGATGCGGCTCACCCACGGCGCCTCGTCCACGACCTCGATGAGTGCTTCACCGGCATAGGCCTGCTGGAAGCGCTCGACGATCTGCTCGCGGGTCTGCACGCGGTTCAACCACAGGTTGGCGGTGAGGGTGATGCCACGGAAATGCGGCGCGACGTGCGGCATGAACTCAACCGCTACGCCCAGCTGCACGGACACTTCGCGCTCGTGCACGTGGTTGGTCAGCGCGTACGGCATCAGGTTGTCGGCCAGCAGCTCGACATTGTTCTTGTCCGACGGCGAGGTGCCGGCACCGGAGTAGCCGGACACGCCGAAGCACTGTGGCGGGCCGGCCAGCAGTTCCCGCAGCGGATGGATCGCCAGCTGCATTGCGGTGGCGTAGCAGCCGGGATTGCTGATGTGCTTCTGCCCGCGGTAACGGCTGCGGGTAAGCTCGGGCAGGCCGTAGTACCAGGCAGTGTCGAAACGGTAGTCGGCCGACAGGTCGACGATCACCGTGTCCGGCTTCGCCGTTTCCAGCGCCGCCACGAACGGAGCGGCCAGACCGTTGGGCAGAGCCAGGATCACCGCATCCACGCCCTTGGCGGCCACGGCATCGGCGTCGAGATTCTCGAACTGCAGTTCACCCTGCCACTGCGGGTAGTGGTCGGACACGCGCTGCCCGGCCAGTTCGCGCGACGACACGAAGCCCAGTTGCAGGTTCGGATGTGCGGCCACCAGCCGGATCAGCTCGGCACCGGTATGGCCGCGGGCGCCGACGATGCCGACGGTGAACAAGGAGGAAGTGCTCATGCGTACATGCTCATGCGTGCGAGTCGAGGCGGTGCTGCAGGTGGCGTTTCACGCCCTGCCATTCCGCGTCGATGATGGAGAAGATGACGGTGTCGCGTGGCGTGCCGTCGGGATGACGACGGTGATTGCGCAGCACGCCATCCTGCTTGGCGCCCAGGCGTGCGATCGCGGTACGCGAGGTGAAGTTGAACCAGCTGGTTTCAAACACCACGCTCAGGCATTCCAAGCGCTCGAAGGCATGGCCGAGCAGCATCAGCTTGGTTTCGGTGTTGACCCCGGTGCGCTGCACCGACTCGCCGTACCAGGTGTAGCCGATGCTGAGCCGCGGCACGTCTGCCTGCAGGTCGTAGTAGCGGGTGGTGCCGACGATCTGGTCATTGGCATCGAACACCACGAACGGCAGCACCTTGCCTTCGGCCTGTGCCTGCAGCGCGGCCTGCACATAGCCGGTCATGGTCTTCGCATCGGGCACCTGGGTGTACCAGAGCTTCGACAACGCGCCGTCACCCAACGCACCGCGCAGGCCATCGATATGGCTCATCTGCAGCGGTTCCAGCCGCGCATGCGTGCCGGTCAGCGTGGGTACCCGGGTCCAGTCTGCGTGGTTCATCGCGCTCAGCCCTCCAGGCTCGGTGCACGCACGGCGCAGTGGTCGACATAGGTCCTGATCCTGTCGATGCCATCGGCACCGTACCAGAACACCTTCCAATGGCCCTGCTTGTAGCAGCCATCGGATTCGGCATAGTAGAAATGGTTGATCGGATTGCCGTTGCGCGAGCGCCAGAACAGCTGCGGGGTTTCCTCGCGCATCACGTTCCAGACGGCGCGGCCAAGGCCTTCGCCCTGCGCGTCGTCGAGCACGGCGAACTTGTCCAGGTACACGCCCTCAGCCTCATCGGTGAGGATCACCGCCGTGCGGTAGTTCTCGCTGACATAGGCGCGCAGCAGCGTGGTCTTCTGGAAATAGTCCGCCACCAGAGTACGACCGAAACTGGATTCGATCAGGCCCTTCAGGCGCGGCAGGTCCAGCTCGCTCCAGGCGGTTGCACGCAGCACCTTCTCGCCCTTGCGCACCAGCGTGCCCGAGCCCTTGTGGGTGAACAGTTCCTTGGCCAGGTCGGCGGGCCGGGTGATCGACACCGACGATTCCAGCGGCAGGCGATCCAGCAGCGATTTGATCTGTTCGATCTTCACCTTCATGCCACCGTGGATCCACGGTTGTGCGATCAGGTGGTCGTACTCGGTGGACAGGTTGATCGAATCGATCACGCTGCCCGCTTCGTCCAGCAGGCCGCCGGTGCCGGTCAGGAAGATGATCTTGTATGGCTGCAGTTCCTGCACCAGTTCGTTGGCGGCGAAGTCGGCATTGACGTTGAGGATCTGCCCGCCGGCGGTCTCACCAAGACTGGTGATGACCGGGATCGAGCCGGCACGCAGGCTGGCTTCGATCGGTGCCAGGTTGACCTTCTTCACCTCGCCGACCAGGCCGTAGGTATCCAGGGCCAGGTACTCCGCCTCGAACACGCCACCAGTGATGGACGTGGCGCGCGCGCCGTTCTGCTGCAGGGCTTCGACCAGGCGCAGGTTGGATTGCTGGAACACCCGGCGCACGATCGCCAGCGCTTCCGGCGAGGTCACCCGCAGGCCGTTGACCGTCTGCTTTTCAATGCCGGCGGCCGCCAGTTCCGCATCCAGCTGCGGGCCGGCGCCATGCAGCACGATCGGGGTCAGGCCGACCTCCTGCAGGAACGACAGCGAGGAGGTCAGCGCGTCGAGATCGTCGCGCAGCACCGCGCCGCCGACCTTGACCACGGCGAAGCGCTTGGCGTCCAGCTGCGAGAAGCGCTTGAGGTACTGGCTGATCTCCTTCGCGCTGGCCATGCTCGAGAGCAGGCGCACGATGGTCTGGCGGGTCTGGCGGTGGGGCTGGAGGGCAGGAGACATTTCGGTTTCGTCACAGGCGGCGGTCGCCGCGTTGCAGTTCCGCCGCGCAGAAGCGCAGCGGCGTTGTAGGTCGATCAGGCGCCGGCGGCGATGATCCGGTGTACGGCGTCGGCGTAGCGCTGCAGCTGCTCCAGCGTCACGAACTCGTCGGCGGTATGGGCCTGGGCGATGTCGCCCGGGCCGAACACCAGCGTGGTGTAGCCAGCGGCCGAGAACAGCGACGCCTCGGTCCAGAAGTCCACCGCGTTGCCGATCGGCAGGTCCAGCGCATCGGCCACGTCGCGCGCCAGCAGGCGGCGGTTCTCGGCTTCGGCGATGTCACCGGCCGGCAGGCTCGGGCCACGGAAGGTTTCAGTGAACACCGCCGCTTCCGGTTCGGCGAAACCGGCAAAGGTCGCCAGCAGCGCATCGATATCCATCGACGGCAGCGGCCGGAAGCCAAAGCGCACTTCCGCCGCCGGCGCGATCATGTTGGCCTTGATGCCACCTTCCACGCGCCCGATGTTGAAGCGCAGGCCGGTCAGTCCACCGAAGCGTGCCGAGGCCAGCGATTCGACGTGGTCCAGCGCTCGGTTTCCCCAGCGCATCGCCTGGTGCAGCGCGCTGGCGGCGGCATCCTGCTTGCCCGACGCGTGGCCGGCACGGCCGGCGAACTGCATCAGCACCGAGCTGATGCCACGATGCGCGAGCACCGCTTCGCTCATGGTCGGTTCGGCCACCAGCACCGCTTCGTACTTGATGCCCCGGGCCAGGAACGCAGCAATACAGCGCGGATCGTTGGCTTCTTCATCGCTGGAGAACAGGAACGCCGCGTCGCCATCACTGGCATTGGCCGCCGCCACCAGCGCCGCGGCGGCACCCTTGATGTCACACACACCGAGGCCGACCACGCGGTCGTCCAGGCGGCGCATCACGTGCGGGTCGGCACTCCAGTGCGGCGAGTCCGGCACGGTGTCCAGATGCACGTTGAACAGGTACTTCGGCGTACCGCGCACGGCGTACAGGCTGACCGCGCCGGCGCCATGGTCGATCACCTCGACATTGAACCCGGGCAGGTTGTCGCGCAGGTAATCGAAGATGCCACCGGTGGTGATCGCACGCGGCGGGTTGCGGGTGTCGAAGGACACCAGCGCCTGCAGGTGATCGAGCGTCTGTTCAAGCATGAATCAACAATCCTGTGGATTTCCGCCGGGCATGGCCCGGCGCTACCGGAACGCGTCTGGAGGAGAGCCCCCTTCTTGTTGAAGGGGGCGCGCCAACGGCGCGGGGTTAAGGAGGAATGCGCGGGCAGGTCGATCGCGGCTCAGCCGCGGTTGACCTGCGCATACAACGTCGAGCTCATGCCGAACAGCTTGATGAAGCCTTCGGCCTCCTCCACGCCCCAGTCGGCCGACTGCGCATACGTGGCGCCCTTGGTGTTGAGCAGGTGCGGCGACTTCACCGCAACGGCGTCGACGCGACCGCCACGGGTTTCCAGCACCACTTCGCCGTTGACCTTGGCCTGCGAGGACTTCAGGAAGGCTTCGATGTCGGTCTTCAGCGGGTCGTGGTAGAAGCCTTCGTACACCAGCTCCACCCACTTGCGCGCTACGTCCGGCTTGAAGCGGTTCTGCTGCTTGGTCAGCACCGCATCTTCCAGCGCGCGGTGCGCGGCCAGCAGCGAGACCAGGCCTGGCGCCTCGAACACGATGCGACCCTTCAGGCCGATCACGGTGTCGCCGGTGTACACGCCACGGCCGACGCCGTAGGGGGCAAACAGCTTGTTGAGCTGGGCCAGGATCTGCTCGCCCGGCAGTGCCTTGCCGTTGAGCTCGACGGCTTCGCCTTCGACAAACTTCAGGGTGACGGTCAGCGGTGCTTCCGGCCATTCGCTGCGCGGTGCGCACCAGCCACGGGCGCCCTCGCCCGGTGCTTCCCAACGGTCGATCTCGCCGCCGGACATGGTCAGGCCCAGCAGGTTCTCGTTGATGGTGTAGGCCTGCTGCTTGGCGCGCACGCCGAAGCCACGCTCTTCCAGGTACTTCTGCTCGTAGGCGCGGGTCTGGGTGTGTTCCTTCTGGATCTCGCGGATCGGCGCGATGATCTGGTAGTCACCCAGCGCCTTCACTGCCAGGTCGAAACGCACCTGGTCGTTGCCCATGCCGGTGCAGCCGTGGGCGATGATGTTGGTGCCCAGTTCGGCGGCGCGCTTGAGCGCGGCATCGACGATCAGGTAACGGTCCGACACCAGCAGCGGGTACTGGCCCTGGTAGCCCTCGCCGGCCCACACGAACGGCTTGACGAAGCCGGACCAGATGGCCGGACCGCCATCGACGGTCTGGTGGCTGGTGACACCCAGCTCGGCGGCACGCTTCTCGATGAAATCGCGCTCTTCGTCATCCACGCCGCCGGTATCGGCGAACACGGTATGCACGTTGTAGCCGCGCTCCTGCAGGTACGGCACGCAGAAGCTGGTATCAAGGCCGCCGGAGAAGGCGAGAACGACGTCTTTGTTGCTCATGGGGGTATGTCCTGGTAGCGCCGGGCCATGCCCGGCGGAAGTGTTCGAATGGAGAAATCAGCGCCCGGCAACAGCGGCCATGATCGCCTTCTGCACATGCAGGCGATTCTCGGCCTCGTTGATGGCGATGCACTGCGGCGAATCCATCACGCCGTCGGTCGCCTTCACGTTGCGGCGCAGCGGCAGGCAGTGGCTGAACACACCGTTGTTGGTCAGCGCCATCTTCCGTTCGTCGACGATGAAGTGCTTGAACTGGTCGCGGATCGGCTTCTCCGGTTCCCAGTTGCCGAAGAACGGCAGCGCGCCCCAGCTCTTGGCATAGACCACGTCGGCACCGGCATAGGCGCTGTCGATGTCATGGCTGATCTTCAGCGAACCGCCGCTCTCGGCCACGTTCTGCTCGGCCCAGCCCATGTAGCGCTCGTCGAGGATGTAGTCGGCGGTCGGGCACAGCAGCGTCACGTCCATGCCCATGCGGGTGGCGATGGTCAGCGCCGAGTTGGCCACCGCGGTGTTCAGCGGCTTGGGGTGGTAGGTCCAGGTCAGCACGTACTTCTTGCCGCGCAGGTCCTGGGTACCGAAATGCTCCTGCAGGGCCATCACGTGCGCCAGTTCCTGGCACGGATGGGTGATGGTCTCCATGTTGATCACCGGCACCGGCGAGTATCTGGCGAAACTCTCGAGCACGACGTCCTGGCGGTCGTAGGCCCAGTCGACGAACTTGGGGAACGCGCGCACGGCGATGATGTCGCAGTAGCGGCCGAGCACCTTGGCCACTTCAGCGATGTGCTCTTCGGTATCGCCGTCCATCACCGTGCCGAGGTTGAACTCGATCGGCCAGGCATCCTTGCCCGGCTGCAGCACCACTGCGTGGGCACCGAGCTGGAACGCGCCCAGCTCGAAACTGGTGCGGGTGCGCATGGACGGATTGAAGAACACCAGCGCGATCGACTTGCCCTTGAGCTGGTCGCCGAGCTTGTTGCGCTTGAACAGCGCAGCCTGGGTCAGCAGCGCGTCAAGTTCGCTGCGGCTCCAGTCCTGGGTGTTCAGGAAGTGCTTGGGGGACATCATCATTCCTTGCATGAGCGGCGCCGGTGGTCGACGCGGTGGAAGGTGGAAGGGAAAACCGGGAACCAGGGTGGTACGAAAAGGTTGCAGATGAAGCTTTCAGAACGCGGAAACGAAAAAACCCAGCCGGCGGGCTGGGTTTTTTTTCGGACGAACAGCAGAAAGCTCCGGATTACCCAGCGAGAATGTGGGGTTCCGGTCGACGGGCACGCGACGTCATGCCAGTGGCCTGGCGGGCGGCGCTGCTGTCGTGCTGGAAGTCGGTGAGCTTCATTGGTCGGCAATCTTTACATGCGGCCGGGGCCGGCGCAAGAGGCCGGCGTCGCAGAATCAGGGGGTGCCGGCGGCAGCCTGCTCCGGGCCCACCCAGGGGGTGATCGAAACCCGGATCTTCAGCCGGTTGCCAGGGTCTTCCGGCAGCCGTGAACGGTACTTGGTGCCCTTGTAGACGTAGTCCACGTCATAGGCGATGGGACGGCGGAACTCGCGCCCGACAGGGACGATACGACAGTCCCGGGTCAGCATCGGGCCCGTGTTGGCCGGCGCCGGCGCGGGGGTTTCCGCCGGAAGCTCCTCCAGCACCTCCTCATCGCTGCGCTTGAACATCGAGCGCACCGAATCCCACAGGCGGCCGATGCGGCCCTTGTCCTCGACCGGCTCCTCGCCAGTGACATTGACCGGGGCCAGGGTGCGGGTCGAGACCGGCTCGCAGTGCTCCTCGGTGCGGGTCGCGCGCAGGGTCTGGAACACCGGCTCCACGTTGAGCACCTGGGCGTAGTCGAACTTCACGTTCTCCACGATCACCACCCGGTTGCGGGGCTCGGCTTCCTGGGCCAGGACCACGGCGGGCAGCGCCGACAGGCAGGCCAGGGTCAGCAACGCGGTGGTTTTCATTGGCGAAGGGAGCAGGGACACGGCAATAGTGTAGGCAGTGGTGACCGCAAGGGGCTGAACATTACCCGTCCGCGCCGTTCCTGCCCACCCCACCCGGGCCGCCGCTGACGTCCACCGGTGGCAGCGCCCCCCCAAAGGGGCCCGACACGTTCTAAAATCACAGGCTTGTCCCCCAGTCACAGACCCATGACCCTGCGCCTGCACAACAACCTGACTCGCCAGCTCGAACCGTTCACCCCGCTCGACCCGGCCTGTCCGACCCTGTATGTGTGCGGCCCGACGGTCTACAACTACGTGCACATCGGCAACGCCCGCGGGCCGGTGGTGTTCGGGGTGCTGGCCGACCTGCTGCGGCGGCGCTTCGGTGGCCTGCGCTACGCCCGCAACATCACCGACGTGGACGACAAGATCAACACCGCCGCGCGCGAGCAGGGGGTGCCGATCAGCACCATCACCGACCGCTTCGCCGCCGCCTACCGTGAAGACATGGCCGCGCTGGGCGTGGCACCGCCGGACATCGAGCCGGAAGTGACCGCGCACATTCCGCAGATCATCAGCATGATCGAGCAGCTGGTCAGCAGCGGGCATGCCTACGCCGCCGAAGGCCATGTGCTGTTCGCGGTGGCCAGCTTCGACGGCTACGGCAAGCTCTCGCGCCGCGACCCGGACGAGATGCTGGCCGGTGCCCGTGTCGACGTGGCCCCGTACAAGCGCGACCCGGGCGATTTCGTACTGTGGAAGCCGTCCAGCGACGACCTGCCCGGCTGGGAATCGCCCTGGGGCCGCGGCCGTCCGGGCTGGCACATCGAGTGCTCGGCAATGGCCGCCGCCCACCTGGGCGAGACCATCGACATCCATGCCGGCGGTGTCGACCTGCAGTTCCCGCATCACGAGAACGAGTTGGCGCAGAGCGAATGCGCCCACGGCGGCAGGATCTTCGCCCGCTTCTGGCTGCACAACGGCATGCTCAACTTCGGCGGCGCCAAGATGAGCAAGTCGCTCGGCAACATCGAGCGCGTGCATGACCTGGTGCGCCAGCATCCGCCGGAGGCACTGCGCCTGGCCCTGCTGTCGGCCCACTACCGGCAGCCGCTGGACTGGTCCGATGGCCTGATCGAGCAATCGGTGCGCACGCTGGACCGCCTGTACGGCACCCTGCGCGAGCTCGCATCGGTCGAGGCCAGCGCAGTGATCCCGGCCACCGTCGAGGCGACCCTGGACGACGATCTCAACACCCCGCAGGCGCTGGCCGAAGTGGCCCGTATCGCCGGTGAAGCACGCCGCGCCACCGATCCGGCCGAACGCGCACGCTTGAAGGGCGAACTGCTGGGCGCGGGCCTGGCGCTCGGCCTGCTGCAGGCCGATCCGGCGCACTGGTTCGGCAACGCCGCCGGCGACAGCGACGACGACGCGCGCATCCAAGGCTTGATCGACGAACGTGCGGCAGCCAAGCAGGCGCGCGACTTCGCCCGTTCCGACGCCATCCGCGACCAGCTGGCCGCCGAGGGCATCGTGCTGGAAGACACCCCGCAGGGCGTGCGCTGGTCGCGCAAGCGCGGCTGACCTGCCCTGCCCCGTGGCCGGCCCGCCGGCCACGCTCCCACTGTAGAGACTGTTGTGATCGACTCCCCATTCCCGCTTGAACCCACCGCCGCCGAGGCACAGACGGCCATCGCCGAGGAATTCGGTTTCTTCGGCGACTGGTCCGAGCGCTACCAGTACCTGATCGACCTCGGCCGCAAGCTGCCTGCCTTCCCGGAAGCATGGAAGACCGAAGAGCACCGCCTGCTCGGTTGCCAGTCGATGGTCTGGATCGTGCCGGAAGGCAATGCGCAGTCGCTGCGTTTCCACGCCATCAGTGATTCGGCCATCGTCTCCGGCCTGATCTTCCTGGCGCTGCGCGTGTACTCCGGGCGCACCGCGCAGGAGATCCTGGCCACCGAACCCAGCTATATCCAGGATATCGGCCTGTCCCGCCACCTGTCGCCGACCCGCAGCAACGGCGTGGCGGCGATGCTGGCCTTCATCCGTGAGACCGCGCAGGCCCAGCTGCAGCGCGATCCGTCGTGAGCGAACCTGCCACGGCCGAAGACACCGCGCTGGGCCTGCTGTCCCGGCCCGGTTTCGCCCGGCTGCTGGCGTACCGCATCTTCGCGATGCTGTCCTACCAGGTGGTCGCGGTCACCGTCGGCTGGCACATCTACGAAGTCACCCGCAATCCGTTCTCGCTGGGCCTGATCGGCCTGGCCGAGGTGCTGCCGTTCTTCTGCGTGGCGCCGTTCGCCGGTTATCTGGTGGATCATCTGCCGCGCCGCAAGCTGGGCATGGTCGCCTGTTCCGGACTGATCGCCACCGCGCTGGTGCTGACCAGCGTCGCCAAGGGCTGGCTGCCGGTTGAAGGCGTGTGGCCGATCTATGCGGCCATCGCCCTGACCGGCATGGTCCGCGCCTTCCTGTCGCCGATCTACAACGCCCTGTTCGCCCGCGTGTTGCCACGTGAACATTTCGCCCGTGGCGCCGGCCTCGGCGCCGTGGTGTTCCAGACCGGCATGATCGCCGGCCCGGCACTGGGTGGCGTGCTGGTCGGCTTCGGTGGCAAGGGTTTGTCCTATGCGGTGGCCACGGCCTTCGCGCTGGTGGCGATGGGCTGCCTGGCCACCCTGAAAGTGGAAGAGCCGGTACATGCCGGCCCGGCCGCCCCGATTTTCAAGAGCATCGCCGAAGGCGCGCGCTTCGTGGTCGGCAACCGGATCATGGTCGGCGCCATGGCGCTGGACATGTTCTCGGTACTGCTGGGCGGCGTGGTGGCGATGCTGCCGGCGTTCCTGCACGAGATCCTGCACCACGGCCCGGAGGGCCTGGGCATCCTGCGCGCGGCCCCGGCACTGGGGTCGGTGTGCGTCGGCCTGTGGCTGGCGCGCCACCCCCTGCACCGCAACGCCGGCCGCGTGCTGCTGTTCGCGGTGGCCGGCTTCGGCCTGTGCGTGATCGGCTTCGGCCTGTCCCAGCACTTCTGGCTGTCGGCGTTGATCCTGCTGTTCTACGGCGCCTTCGACGGCGTGTCGGTGGTGATCCGCTCCACCATCCTGCAGCTGGCCACGCCGGAAGAGATGCGCGGCCGGGTGTCGTCGATCAACGGCATCTTCATCAGCTCGTCCAACGAGCTGGGCGCGTTCTATGCCGGCACGATGGCCAAGGTGCTGGGGCTGGTGCCGGCGGTGGTGCTGGGCGGGTTCGCGGTGCTGAGCGTGGCCGGGATCACCGCGTGGAAGAACCCGACGCTGCGGAAATTGAATCTGCGCGATCTGCAGTGATCCTGTAGAGCCGAGCCCATGCTCGGCTGCGCATTTCCGTGCGCCCACGCACCGGTAGCGCCGGGCCATGCCCGGCGGCCCTTTTCCGCGACCGCGGCGGGGTGTCACTTTCTTTGCGCGCGCAAAGAAAGTAACCAAAGAAACGCGCCGCCATCCGCGAGCCGGCGCTGCGCACCGGTGCCCTGCGCTCCTCGGTGAATCAGGGGACGGCGCCGAACTCGCTGCGCTCAAACAGCGGCGCCTCTTCGCCCCTGATTCCCCTGCGGTGCTCGGCTCGCTACAAGGCGGACCCAACAGCCGCGAGCGCACGCATGACCGCTCCTGGTAGAGCCAAGCCATGCTTGGCTGCTCTTGCTCTTGCTCCTGCTCTTCCCTGCCCTCCGGCTTCGGCCTGAGCCGAGCGTGGGCTCGGCTCTACAGCGGCCGCGCGCGCAGGGAGGCGTCGAGAGCCTGCGTGTGGGGCCGGGCAGGACCGTTCGCGCCATGGATGGCGCGACCGAGCTTACAAGGATGTACTTGCAGCGTGTCCTGCCCGGCCCCACCCGCAGGCTCCCC
>NZ_JBHZOP010000013.1:0-20841 GCF_042787595.1 Stenotrophomonas sp. YIM B13575
CGGGCATGGCCCGGCGCTACCAAGGGTGGCACGCGGCGGTAGCGCCGGGCCATGCCCGGCGAGCGCGTAGCGCGGGAATCAGGACGCGTCCGCCACCAACGCCAGCCAACGCTCGATGCCGCGGCGGTCACGCATGCCCAGCAGCTTCGGTGCGCGGGCGCGCAGGGCACCGAGGTCGGCATCACGGACAGCCCGGCGTACTTCCAGCAAGGTGCCCGGGTGCAGGCTGAATTCGGTCAGGCCGAGCGCCAGCAGCAGCGGGGTCATCCGTGCGTCGCCGGCGATCTCGCCGCAGACCGCCACCGGAATGCGATGGCGCGCGCCGGTCTCGATCACCATCTGCAGCAGCCGCAGCACGGCCGGGTGCAGCGGCGAATACAGTTCGCCCAGTGCTTCGTTGTTGCGGTCGGCGGCCAGCAGGTACTGCACCAGATCGTTGGTGCCGATCGACAGGAAGTCGACCAGGTCGATGAAACTCTCCAGTGCCAGCGCGGCGGCGGGCACTTCGATCATCGCGCCCAGTGGCACGTGCTCGGCCACCATGTGGCCCTCGGCGCGCAGCTGCTCGCCGAGTTTCTGCATGCGCCGGCGTACCGCCAGCAGTTCATCGCGGGTGCTGACCATGGGCACCAGCACGCGCAGCTTGCCGTAGGCCGAGGCACGCAGGATCGCGCGCATCTGGGTGTCGGCCACCTTGGGCCGGGCCAGTGACAGTCGCACGCCACGCAGGCCCAGCGCCGGGTTTTCCTCGTTGCTCAGGGTCAGGCCGGTGCGGTCGGCCTTGTCTGCACCCAGATCCAAGGTGCGGATGGTCACCGGGCGGCCACTCATGCCCAATGCCGCATCGCGGTAGGTCTGGAACTGTTCTTCTTCGTCCGGCAGTTCGTTGCGCTGCAGGAACAGGAATTCGGTGCGGTACAGGCCCAGGCCGTGGGCGCCCAGCGCATGCGCCTGGGTCACATCCTCCAGCGATTCGGCATTGGCCAGCAGGGCGATGTCGACCTGGTCGCGGGTACGGCTGGGCTTGCTGCGCAGGCGGCCGAGCTCGCGCTGCTCGCGCGCGTGCTCCTTCAGGCGTGCGCGGTAGTCACGCAGGTTGTCGGCCTGCGGGTTGACGGTGATGCTGCCGTCGGCGCCATCGATGATCAACACGTCGCCGTCGATCACCTTGCTCAGCAGCTGCGGCACGCTGACGATCAACGGCAGGTGCAGGCTGCGGGCGAGGATCGCACTGTGCGAAAGCGCGCTGCCCGCGCTGGTGACGATGCCGACGACACCGTGCGACTGCAGCTGGGCCAGCTCGGAAGGGGCGATGTTGTCGCAGACCAGGATTTCACCGGCCAGGCCTTTCACCGCTGCGGGCCGCTCGGGCTGCAGGAAGGCATGGATGCGCCCGATCACATGGTCGAGGTCGTCCATGCGGCTCTTCAGGTAGGCATCGTCCATGCCATCGAAGACTTTGGCCAGGCGGTCGCGCTGCAGGCGCAATGCGTAGCCGGCGCTGTAGGGGCCACTGCGGATCAGTTCGTCCAGGCCGAACAGCAGTTCGGGATCGTCCAGCAGCAGTGCATGCAGGTCGAGGAATTCACCCACTTCCTGGTTCAGCGCACCATGCAGGCGCTGGCGCAGCTCGTGCATTTCCGTGCGTGCCGCGTCGACGGCGCGGTGCAGGCGCGCCAGCTCCGCTTCAACTTGGGAAGGGGTGACGCGTTGTTCGGCTACTTCCAGTGCATGCGGCAGGCGCACGCGGGCGCGGCCCATCGCCGTACCTCGGGCGGCGCCGTGTCCGGCCAGCAGCTGTACCGGCCGTTGGCCGGTGGGGGCTTGGCCGGCGCGCGCGCGCGGCACGCTCAGTTGTCCTCGTCGAAGCGACGCTCGAACAGGTCGACCACCGCGTCCATCGCGGCCACTTCGTCTTCGCCGTTGATGCGGATGGTGACCGGCGTGCCTTGCCCAGCCGCCAGCAGCATCACGCCCATGATGCTCTTGGCGTTGATCTCACGGCCTTTGGCGGCCATGGTCACGTTGCAGCGGAACGGCGCCAGGGTCTGCACCAGCTTGGCGGTGGCCCGGGCATGCAGGCCCAGGCGGTTGCTCACAGTGAGTTCTCGTTCAAGCATCGTCGACTATCGCTCCATTACGGGTGCCCGCCGCCGCAGTGGCAGGCAGTTGATCCAGTCCCTGTTCCGGATAATTCATCACCCGCAGCAACATCGGCAGGCTCAGCGCCGACACCCGGCGAACCGGGGTCCCCAACCGGGCCAGCTGCCCGGCAAGGTTGGCGGGGCTGGCGCCGTACAGGTCGGTCAGGATCAGCACGCCCTCACCCCCATCGACCCGCCGCAGAGCGGCCGAGGCGAGCGGGAGCAGAGCATCCAGGTCTGCGTCGAACGGTACTTCGAAAGCTTCGGTTTTCAACGGCAACTGCCGCAGAAGCCGGGTCGCCACCTCAAGCAGGGCGATCCCGACCCCAGGATGTGTTACGAGGAGAATGCCACAGGTCATTACTGCACGTTAACAGGTCAAGGTGAATTGGCGATAGCAGCAGGAGAGGGGCACTGTGTCCCGTATTCAGTGTTGCTCGGGTCGGAGCCCTTTTTCGTTGAAAAAGGATCCGACCGCATCCGTTTTTCGATGCCTGACAGGGATGCATCCACGCATGGCGTGGAGCTACCGTGTCGACCAAGGTCGACACCTACCAACAGCAGCAAAAATCCGTCGGAGGTGGGGTGGTATGGGGCTGCAGGACCGTTGGCGCCATGGATGGCGCCATCGAGCCCCCAAGGAAGGGTTTACGGTGTGTCCTGCAGGCCCACACCGCCCCGCATCCCACGAAATGCAGGCGCTTGCCGTTGACGTTGCCGTGGTTTCTGCGGGTGCCGGGCGCAGCCCGGCCGACCACCCCTCAATCCTGTTCGCGGTGATAGGTCGCCACGTCTTCCCAGCCCTTCTCACGTGCATGGCGCGCCAGGCGTTCGGCCAGGAATACCGAGCGGTGCTTGCCACCCGTACAACCGAAGGCCACCGTCACATAGCTGCGGGTGCCATCCCCCAGCTTCGGCAGCCACGTATCCAGGAAATCCATCAGCTGCGCCAGGTAGCGCTGCACATCCGGCTGCGCTTCCAGGTAATCGCGCACGCCCGGTTCGCGACCGCTCAGCGCCCGCAGTTCCGGATCCCAGTGCGGGTTGGGCAGCACGCGCGCGTCGAACACGAAGTCGGCCTCGGCCGGCACGCCACGCTTGTAGGCAAACGATTCGAACAGCAGCGACAGGCGGGTGGCATGGCCCATCGCGAATTCGGTGATGATCCGGCGGCGCAGCTGATGCACGTTCAACGCGCTGGTATCGATCACCGCATCGGCTTCGCGGCGCAGCGGTGCGATCAGTTCGCGCTCGCGGGCGATCGCTTCCGGCAGCGACAGACCGAGCTGGCTCAGCGGGTGCCGGCGACGGGTGTCGGCATAGCGCTTGAGCACCGTTTCATCGCTGGCCTCGAAAAACAGCACCTTGGCGTCCACCCCGGCATCGGTGGCCAGCTGCCGCCAGTTGGACAGCTGGGTCAGGTCGCTCTGCCCGCGCACATCGATGCCCACCGCCAGCCGGCGTACTGCCGCACCGTCGTGATGGCTCAGGACATTGCGCACGAAATCCGGCAGCAGCTGGATCGGCAGGTTGTCCGAGCAGTAATAGTCCTGGTCCTCGAAGGTCTTCAGGGCGACGGATTTACCCGAGCCGGACAGGCCACTGACGATGATCAGGGTCGGGGCGGTGGGAATGACGGTGCTCATGGACGGGCTCTTCGAAGGACAGGGGGGTCAGGGCGTTCGCCGTTCCAGCAGGTTGCTGTGGCGGGCGATGAACATCGCCGCCGGGTCGATACCCTTGGTACGCAGAATGTGCAGGCGGGTGGCCGCCTCGGTCAGAACGGCCAGGTTGCGGCCGGGCATCACCGGCAGGGTGATCAGCGGCACGTCCAGGTCCAGCACGTGGCGCGTACCCGAGTCGCCGGTCAGGCGCTCGTAACCATGGGGGGTGGGCTCGGTCATCGGCTTGGTCAGGTGGACGATCAGCCGAAGGTACTTGTTCTTCTTTACAGCGGTGTCGCCGAACATCTCGCGCACGTTGAGCACACCCAGGCCGCGCACTTCCAGCAGGTCCTGCAGAAGCTCCGGGCAGGTGCCATCGAGCACGTCCGGGGCGATCTGGGTGAACTCGGGGGCGTCGTCGGCCACCAGGCGGTGACCGCGGCTGAGCAGCTCCAGGGCCAGTTCGCTCTTGCCGGATCCGGCTTCACCGGTGATCAGCACGCCGATGGAGTAGATCTCCATGAACACGCCGTGCAGGATCACCCGCGGCGCCAGCGTACGCGCCAGGTGGTAGGACAGGTGGTTGAGCAGCTCGTGGCCGCGCTTGGGCGAGAGCCACAGCGGCGTGCCGGATTCATCGGCGGCCGCGCGCAGGTCTTCCGGGCAGGGCTGGTTGCGGGTCAGCACCAGCGCCAGCGGATGCGACTGCATGATTTTTTCGATGGTCTCCCAGCGCTGGCGTGGTTCCAGCGCGTCCAGCCAGGACAGTTCCTCGGTACCGAGGATCTGCACCTTGTTGGGATAGATCGCATTGAGATAGCCGGCCAGCGAAGGGCGCCGCGAGACCGTGTTGCCGGCCTCCAGCTCGCGCTTCTCGCCGGATTTGCCCGCTGCCCAACGCAGGCCAAGCCGCTCACGCTGCTGTTCGAACAGTTCGCGGGCAGTGATGCTGGTATTCATGCGGCGCTCGCTGGTGGGGTCAGGTCCAGGGCCTGGCGCAGCTCCCGTGCATCACCGGCCTCGCGCAGCGCCTGGCGGATGCAGGGCGCGGAAAACAGCTCGGCCAGCTCGGACAGCAGCATCAGGTGTTGATGGGTGTAGTGGGCGGGAACGGCCATGGCGAACACCAGGTCCACCGGCTCGTCGCCACCGAAATCGACCGGAGTCTGCAGGCGCAGCAGCGCGCCACGGGGTCGATCCAGGGTCGGCGCACGACCATGCGGGATGGCGATGCCGTAGCCGATCGCGGTACTGCCCAACGCTTCGCGCTGGCACAGGTTGAGATAGATCTGTTCGGCATTGGCCTGGCGGCAGGCCAGCAATCCGGCCGCGGCCTGCAGGACGCTGTCGCGGTCGGTGGCCGTGCAGAGCTGGGTCTGCACGGCCGCCAGGAGGTCAGTCAGGGGCATGTCTGCGGGGAGCGGTGGCGATCAGCCACCATTGTCGCCCACCGGCAGCGGTGCGTGCTGCTGTTTTTTCTCCTTGTGCTTGATCACCAGGCGGTCAAGCTTGTCCGCCAGCAGGTCGATCGCGGCATACATGGTCTGCGCATTGGCTTCAGCGTGCAGGGTCTGACCCGGAATATTGAGGCTGGCATCGACGTGGTGCTCGGTCTTCTGCAGCTTGAGGGTCACCCGCGCTTCGCAGTGCTGGTCGAAGTGTTTGCCGATCCGGGCCAGCTTCTCCTCCACATAGGACTGCAGGGCCGGGGTGACTTCGACATCTTTGCCAAACGTTTCGATGCGCATCGGGTTTCTCCTTTGATCGGATGTGCCAATGAACCTCTCCGCCGGGCGCGGCGGCGCGTCAAACGATTCTGACTCTTTCGTGCGAGGCGGAGATGTTCATGGCCTCACGATACTTCGCCACGGTGCGCCGCGCTACTGGGATTCCCGATGTTTTGAGCAGGTCAGCCAGCTTGGCGTCAGAAAGCGGCTTGCGTGGGTTCTCGTCATCGATCAGGCGCCGGATCATGGCCTGGATGGCGGTGCTGGACGCTTCGCCACCGCCGTCGGTGTCGATGCCCGAGGCGAAGAAGGCACGCAGCGGCAGGGTGCCGCGTGGCGTACGCACATGCTTGCGGGCGATCGCGCGCGACACGGTGGATTCGTGCAGGCCCAGTTCGCCGGCGATCTCGCGCAGGGTCAGCGGGCGCAGAGCCTGTTCGCCGAATTCAAGGAAGCCCGCCTGCTGCTGGATCAGGCTGCGCACCACCCGCAGCAGCGTCTCGCCACGCGCCTGCAGGCCCTTCAGCAGCCAGCGCGCTTCCTGCAATTGGCCGCGCAGATAACCGGCATCGGCGTCACCGCAGCGACGGATCATCTGCTCGTACCCGCGGTGGATCACCAGCCTGGGGCCGGCATGGGCGGCCAGCGCGGCGCGCCAGATGCCGTTCTGCCGCCACACGACCACGTCCGGCACCACGTAGGTGTCCTGGGCGAGCGGAGCGATCTGCGTGCCGGGGCGAGGGTCCAGCGAGCGCAGCAGGGCCACGGCGGTCTCGACCTCGGCCAACGGCTGCTTCAGCTGCTGGGCCAGGCCGGTCACGCCGCTGCGCGGCAGCTGTTCCAGTGGGCCTGCGGCGACCTGCCGGGCCAGGGCCAGGCACGGGGTGTCGGCAGGCAGCACGTCCAGCTGCAGCTGCAGGCATTCGCCGAGGCTGCGTGCAGCCACGCCAACGGGGTCGAAGCGCTGGATCTGGTGCAGCACGGTCAGGATTTCGTCTTCACCGGCATGGATCGCCGGCAGCAGCGCTTCGGCGATGGCCGAGAGCGGCTCGCGCAGATAGCCATCGTCTTCCAGCGAATCGATCAGCGCGGCGCCGATGCTGCGGTCGCGGTTGGACAGGTGGGTCAGGTGCAGCTGCCACAGCAGGTGGTCGGCCAGGGTTTCGGTTTCGGCGACGCGTTCGGCAGCACTGCCGTTGTCGTCGTCATCATCGAAACTTCCGCCGCTGCCGCCACTGCTCCAGTCCAGCTCGGCGGGCGCCCAGTCGTCGCCACTGCTTTCAGCATTGTCGGGCGGGGCGTCATTGTCTGCGCCCGCGTCGTCGCTGCTGGCCTCCTTGTCGACACCGGCGCCTTCGTCGTTGCTGTCGGACCAGTCCAGCAGCGGATTGCTCTCCACTGCCTGGGCGATTTCCAGCTCCAGCTCGGTCGTGGACATCTGCAGCAGCTTGATCGCCTGCTGCAGCTGGGGCGTAAGCACCAGCTGCTGTCCCAACGATGTCTGCAGCCGAGTCTTCATGCCTGTGCCGAACGGAAGGGAGAGGGCCCGGCGGCCGCGGTTACAGCTTGAAGGAATCCCCAAGGTAGACGCGGCGCACGTCGGCGTTGTCCAGGATCGCCTCGGGCGAGCCCTGGGCCAGTACGGTGCCCTCTGCGAGGATATACGCGCGGTCGCAGATTCCCAAGGTCTCGCGCACGTTGTGGTCGGTGATCAGCACACCGATGCCGCGCTGCTTGAGATGGGTGACGATGCGCTGGATTTCGCCGACCGAGATCGGGTCCACACCGGCGAAGGGTTCGTCGAGCAGGATCAGCCGCGGCTTCGCCGCCAGCGCACGCGCGATCTCGCAACGACGGCGCTCACCACCGGACAGGCTGGCGCCCAGCTGTTCGGACACGTGCCCCAGCTGCAGTTCGTCGAGCAGGCTGTTCAGTTCGCGCTCGCGGCCAGCCGAATCCAGGTCCTCGCGCAGTTCCAGCACCAGGCGCAGGTTGTCTGCCACGGTCAGCTTGCGGAACACCGACGGTTCCTGCGGCAGGTAACCCACACCCTGCTTGGCGCGGGTATACATCGGGTCGCCGGTGATGTCCTTGCCGTCCAGCACGATGCTGCCGGCATCGGCACCGACCAGGCCGACGATCATGTAGAAGCAGGTGGTCTTGCCGGCACCGTTGGGACCCAGCAGGCCAACCACTTCGCCGGCGTCCAGGGTCAGCCCGAAGTCCTTGACGACTTCGCGCTGCTTGTAGCGTTTGCGCAGGCCAGTTGCGACGAGCATTACTTCTTGCCTCCCGCCGGCGCCGCAGCCGGGGCGGCCGCAGGCGTCTTGTTCTTCGGCGGAATCACGGTGCGCACGCGGCTGCCGTCGCCGCCGGAGTTCATCTCACCGCTGCGGGTGTTGTAGACCATGCGCTGGCCGGCATTGGTGCCGCGCGCGCTGGTGACCTTGTAGTTGCCGGTCAGGGTGATGATCTCGGTGGTGATGTCGTAGTCGATCCGGTCGGCCACCGCATCCATCCAGCTGCCATCGTCGAGCTGCTGCTTCATCTTGGCCTGCTTGCCGGTGAACACCGCACGCACGGCTTCGCCGCCCTTGAGGTAGATCTCGGCCTCGGACGAACGCAGGTCCAGCGTGCCCTGGGTGATGATCACGCCGCCCGACAGCACGGTCTTGCCGTCACCGGTGAGGGTGCCGGACTGCGCGCCGGAATCAATGTTCATCGCTTCATTGCGGTCGGTCGACTTGGCAAAGGCGACAGCGGGGACAAGAAGACTGAGTGCGAGCACGGCTGCAAAGGGAATCTTCATCGGGGTCCGTTCTACCGGTGGTGGCCCTCCGGCGGGACCGGGGGCTGCGGGTGGGGGCTGCCTGCTTCGCGCCTGTCGGGAAGACGTCGCGGGCGGGCGGCGGAATCAGCGCTTGGGCGTGTAACGGCCCTTGGACTGGCTGAGGAAATGATACGTGTTGTTCTTCGAATCCACCTCGAACCCGACGCCGGACTGCTCCATGCCCGGCCGGGTCATGGTCACCAGGGCATCGGTGCGGGCGCGGTTGTCCTTCGGGAACACGTCCAGGTGGTCGGTGCGGAAGGTGGTCGGGACCACGCCGGGATCGGCCGGGCTGTCGCCGGCGACGTTGCCGCGCAGCTTCATCTCGTCACCCTTGGCACTGAGCCAGCCGGTCTCGGCGCGCAGCGTCCAGTGCTTGCCGTCCTTGTCGGGCATTTCGAACAGCGGGGTGGTGATGTTGAGCGTCTGGTCGCCACGCTGGCGTTCCAGCAGGGGCGCGCGCAGGGTGGTCGATTCCTTGCCGTGTTCGTCCAGGGCGACGATCTGGAAGTCGTGCAGGATGTAGTCCACACCGGCGTCCTGGCCTTCAACGACAGGTGCCTTTTCACGGTTGCGCAGTGCGGCCCAGCTGCTCAGCAGGGCCGCCAGCAGCAGGCCCACGCCGAGGATCATCCGCCAGTTCAAGGTGGGGGCATTCATGCGCCGAACCTCGCCAGCACGGCATCCAGGCGGCCCTGCGCGGCCAGCAGCACATCGCACAGCTCGCGCGCGGCACCACGGCCGCCGTCGGCGCGGGTGATCCAGTGCACGCGCTCGGCGATCCACGGATGCGCATTGGCCGGGGCCACGGCCAGGCCGACCGCGCCCAGCGGCGCCAGGTCCGGCAGGTCGTCACCCATGAAGGCCACCTGCTCCAGGCCGATGCCGTGCTGCGCGCACAGCGCCTGCACGCTGGCCAGCTTGTCGCCGACGGCGATCTGGGTGTCGATGCCCAGGTCGGCGCCGCGCTTGAGCGCGGACTGGCTGTTGCGCGCGGTGATCAGCACGGGGTGGATACCGTGCTGCTGCAGCAGTTTCAGGCCCAGGCCATCCTGCACGAAGTACGCCTTGCTCTCGTTGCCATCCTTGTCGTAGTACAGCCGACCGTCGGTGAGGGTGCCGTCCACGTCGAAACAGGCCAGGCGGATACCGGCCGCAGTGGCATGCAGGTGGGCGGGGAAGGCGGGCAGGGGGGACCAGGGCATCAGGGCATCGGACTCGGTGGTTGCGGGCTCGTTGGTACAGACTGAATGGGGTCTACGGACTGTCGGTTAAACCACCCGGGCCCGCAACAGGTCATGAATGTTCAGGGCGCCGACCGCGCGACCCTGGCTGTCGACCACGATCAGACCGGTGATCTTGTGGGTTTCCATCAGCCGCGCAGCCTCCACCGCCAGCTTGTCGGCGCTGATGGTGCGCGGTTGCCGGGTCATCACATCGGCAATCTTCGCGGTGCGCACGTCCAGGTCGGTATCCAGCGCGCGGCGCAGGTCGCCGTCGGTGAACAGGCCGATCAGCACGCCCTGGTCGTCGACCACGGCGGTCATGCCCAGGCGCTTGCGGCTCATCTCCATCAGCGCCTCGCTGAGGCTGGCGCCGACATCGACCTTGGGCAGGTCCTCGCCGGTGTGCATGACGTCGGTGATGTGCAGCAGCAATCGGCGGCCGAGGCTGCCGGCCGGGTGCGAGCGGGCGAAATCGTCGGCGGTGAAGCCGCGCGCGTCCAGCAGGGCCACTGCCAGGGCGTCGCCCATCGCCAGCGAGGCGGTGGTGCTGGAGGTGGGCGCCAGCGCCAGCGGGCAGGCTTCGGCCGGCACGCTCACATCCAGGTGGAAATCGGCGGCGCTGGCCAGGCTCGACTGCGGCCGGCCGGTCATGGCGATCAGCACATTGCCCTGGCGCTTGAGCACCGGCAGCAGCATCAGCAGCTCATCCGATTCACCCGAATAGGACAGGGCCAGCACCACGTCGTCCTCGGTGATCATACCCAGGTCGCCGTGGCCGGCCTCGCCCGGGTGCACGTAGAACGCCGGGGTGCCGGTGGAGGCCAGGGTGGCGGCGATCTTGCGCGCGACATGGCCGGACTTGCCCATGCCGGTGGCGACCACCCGGCCGCGGCTGCCCAGGATCGCCCGGCAGGCCTGCTGGAAGGCGTCGCCGAGGCGGTCGGCCACGGCGTCCAGCGCCTGCCGTTCGATCTCGAACACGCGCCGGCCACTGGCGACCAGGGCAGCAGGGTCGGCGGAACGGGGGGGCAACAGGGATTCGGCCATGCGGACGCCACGCAGCGGAAGTAGAATGGACGCACATTTTATTAGGAAAGCCCGTTGGACGCCGACACCATCCGCAATCTGATCGAAACCGGCCTGCCCGGCGCCCGCGCCGACGTGCAGGGTGACGATGGCGTGCATTTCGAAGCGACCGTGGTCAGCGAGGCCTTTGCCGGCAAGATGCCGCTGGCCCGCCACCGGATGGTGTATGCCACTCTGGGCGACCTGATGGGCGGCGCGATCCACGCGCTCGCATTGAAAACCGTGACCCCGGCCGAAGCCGGCTGAACCGCAGAAGATCCCCAATACATGGCCAAGATCGTTGTGACCGGCGGCGCTGCGCTGCACGGTGAAGTAAGCATCTCCGGCGCCAAGAACGCCGTCCTCCCCATCCTGTGTGCGACCCTGCTGGCCGACGCGCCGGTGGAGATCACCAACGTGCCGCATCTGCATGACGTGGTGACCACGGTGAAGCTGCTGGGCGAACTGGGCGCGAAAGTGACCATCGACCAGGGCACGCTGTCGCGCGGCAGCGCGATCGTGGTCGACCCGCGTCCGGTCAACCAGCATGTGGCGCCGTATGAGCTGGTCAGGACCATGCGCGCCTCGATCCTGGTGCTGGGCCCGCTGCTGGCCCGCTTCGGCGCGGCCGAAGTGTCGCTGCCCGGCGGCTGCGCGATCGGCTCGCGCCCGGTCGACCAGCACATCAAGGGCCTGCAGGCACTGGGTGCCGAGATCGTGGTCGAGAACGGCTTCATCAAGGCCACCGCCAAGCGCCTGAAGGGGGGTCACTTCACCTTCGACATGGTCAGCGTGACCGGTACCGAGAACGTGCTGATGGCTGCCGTACTGGCCGAAGGCACCACCATCCTCGACAACGCGGCGATGGAACCGGAAGTCACCGATCTGGCGCACTGCCTGATCGCACTCGGCGCGAAGATCGAAGGCCTGGGCACCGCCCGCCTGGTCATCGAAGGTGTCGAGCGCCTGTCCGGTGGCCGCCATGAAGTGCTGCCCGACCGCATTGAAACCGGCACCTTCCTGGTGGCCGCCGCGATGACCGGTGGCAAGGTCACCGTCAACCGCGCCCGCCCGAACACCATGGACGCGGTGCTGGCCAAGCTGGTGGAAGCCGGCGCGACCATCGAGACCAGCGAAGACAGCATCACCCTGGACATGCACGGCAAGCGGCCGAAGGCGGTCAACCTGACCACCGCGCCGTACCCGGCGTTCCCGACCGACATGCAGGCGCAGTTCATGGCGCTCAACTGCGTGGCCGATGGCGTGGGCGTGATCAACGAAACGATCTTCGAGAACCGTTTCATGCACGTCAACGAACTGCTGCGCCTCGGCGCGGACGTGCAGGTGGAAGGCCACACCGCGATCGTGCGCGGTCACGAACGCCTGAGCGGTGCGCCGGTGATGGCGACCGACCTGCGCGCATCGGCATCGCTGATCCTGGCCGGCCTGATGGCCGATGGCGATACCACCATCGATCGCATCTACCACCTTGATCGCGGCTACGAGAACATCGAAGAGAAGCTGTCTTCGCTCGGCGCCACCATCCGGCGCGTGGCCGCATGATCCTGCGCGGCAAGTTCAGCCGTCGCCGCAAGGCGCTCCTGGTGCTGGTGCTGATCGTGCTGGCGTGGCTGGGCTACGCCTGGTACGCCAACATCGCCATCACCAAGGGCATCGAGCAGAAGGACATGGACTGGAATGGCGACGGCACGGTGACCCGTGACGAGATCATCCAGTCGTTCTATGCGGTGGCGGTGAACGACAGCCAGGACGGCAACCGCCATTGCCGCACCTTCGTGCGCCGATCGACGGGCGAGCAGATCCGGGTGGACTGCCGCACCGAGTTCGCGCCGGCGGAAACGCCGAAGAAATAAAAAAACGCCCGCGGAAGCGGGCGTTTTTTTGGGACATTCATCCACGCATGGCGTGGATCTACTGGGACGTGAAGTAGATCCACGCCATGCGTGGATGACGCGGATCGCCGGTCAGTTCATCGCCTTGATGGTCAGGTCCAGCGCGTCACGACCGCTTTCACGCTGCAGCATGCGCGCCGGCACCGGGAACTCCGGCACGATCCAGGCGATCAGCTCCTTGTTGCCGTCGGTGCGCGAGACCTTGGTGGCCTCGTAGCTCTTGCCGCCCACGGTCACCGATTCCTTGCCCACCACGCGGTAGGTCATGTTCTTGACCCGGCCTTCGTCGACCATGCGATAGGTCAGCGGCTTGCCGGCAGCCAGGTCGCGGGCAATGGCCAGGTTGATCAGCAGGGCGTCCATATCGCCGGCCTTCAGGGCGATCGGTCCGGCGCGGTCCGGCTTGATGTCGCCGGTCCAGGTGGCCTGGTTGCTGGTCCAGTTGTAGTTGGCCTGCACATTGCGCTTCTTCACCAGCAACGCCGAGCGGTCCTGGCTGCTGAGCGGGCGCAGCTGCCCGCGCACCTCCTCGAACACGGTGGTCTGGCTCAGGTCGGCCAGCTGGTTCTTGACCTGCAGGCTGTAGCGCCACTTGTTGCTGCCTTCGCTGGTCAGGGTCATGCTGCCGTTGGCCTGCATGCCCATGTAGCTGGCCAGGTAGTCGGCCTTGAACGGCTGCAGGGCCATGGCCGGCAGGCTGGCCACCGAAAATGCGGCAGCAGCGATCCAGGTCAGGGGGCGGGTCAGGGTGTTCATGCTCAGACTCCTTGGTATTCGATCAGGCGCAGATCGACGCGATCTTCGCCGTCTTCGCGTTGCAGGATGCGCACCGGGGTGGGGACACCGTTGGCGATCCAGAGAATGGTTTCGTTGTTGCCGCCGTTGGTCCGATAGACCCGCAGCGCGTTGTAGGACAGGTCGCCGACCTCGACGTTCTCGGTCTGTGGCGCGGCCTGGTAATCGTGCTGGCGCACCTTGCCCATGTCGACGTAGCGATAGTGCATGGCCGCGCCAGGGCGGGCATCGCGCATGATCGCCAGGTTCATCAGCAGGGCGCTCTGATCGCCGGCCTGCAGCGGAATCGGCTGTGCGCGCTTCTTTTCCACGTCGCCACTCCACTGCGCGGTGCCGGCCTGCCAGTTGTAGGTGCCGACGGCCTTCTTGCCGAGGAACAGGCCCTTGCGCACCGTGCTCTGGCTGAGCGGCGCGTACACGCCATTGCGCTCCTCGAACACGGTGCTCTGCTCGATGTTCAGGCCGAGCACGCTGGCAAAGCCGCGGCGGCCGACCACCTGCATGTCCACCCGCCACTGGCTGCCGCCGGTGTGGGTGACCTGCATGGTCGCGTCGCCCGCTTCCTTGCTCTTGTAGAAGGCCTGGTAGGTCGCGCTGAACGGCTGCAGCGGCGGCGGCTCCCAGGCCAGCGCCGGCAGCACCGGCGGCGCCACCTCGGCAGGTGCCGGCGCAGCAGGCGCTGTTGCCTGGCCCCAGCCCGCACAGGCGAGGACGGCAAGCGGCAGCAGCAGGGTTGTACGCAGCAGGGTCGTGGTCTTCATGGCCGACAGGAACCGCAGGAGGGGAGCAGGATGCCAGCCCCGCAGTCAGCGGGGCGTGTGCACGGGCGTTACCGGTTCAGGTTCCCGGCGGAATCTAGAGCCAAGGGGCTAAACAGGGGGTGACCGTCGAATGTCGGCTGGCCTTCCCGTTCAGCCAGGCGGCCTGCACACAGCAGTTCCAGGGTGGCGATCAGCAGCGGATGCTCCACCGCGAGCACGCGTTCGGCCAGGGTCTGCGCGTCATCGCCGGCAAGCACCGGAACCCGGGCCTGCGCCAGCACCGCGCCGGCATCCAGTTCCGGCACCACCAGGTGCACGCTGGCGCCGTGCTCGCTATCGCCGGCCTCAAGCGCCCGTGCATGGGTGTGCAGGCCCTTGTGCAGCGGCAGCAGCGAGGGATGGATATTGACCAGGCGGCCATTGAACCGCTGTACGAAATCGGCACCGAGGATGCGCATGTAGCCGGCACAGACGATCCAGTCCGGGGCGGATGCAGCCAGCGCATCACCCAGCGCCTGCTCGTAGGCGGCGCGATCGCTGAACTCCTTCGGCGCATGCGCCCAGCGTCGATCCGCTGCCACCCGCTCCAGTGCGGTCGCATCGGGACGGTCGGAGAACACGCCGACAACCTCGGCCTGCAGCCGCCCCGCAGCGATGGCATCAACAATGGCCTGCAGGTTGCTGCCGCGTCCGGAGGCCAGCACGGCGATTCGGCAGATGCTCATCGTCCCGCGCTCCGGCGCACCAACGGCCACAGCAGCAGGCTGCCCACAGTCGCCAGCAGCATGTCCGCGTGCGCGTCCCACATGTCGCCCTGCTGGCCGTTGTAGGCCTCGGCCGCTTCCGGCGACAGGGCAAGGGCGATGCCCCATTCCAGCCACTCATACACCAGGCTGGAACACATCACCGCCATCACCGCCAGGGTAAAGGCCTGGCCGATCCGCAGTGCAGGCCAGGACTGTCGCGCCAACTGCAGCAACGCCGGGGTGAAGCAGACGCCATAGAGAAAGTGGATCAGGCGATCAAAGTGGTTGCGCTGCCAGCCAAAGGCGGCATCCGGCGACCATCCCAGCAGCGACTGCAGCCAAGCGTCATAGGGCACGTTGGAATACAGCCAGCGCGCGGCCACGCAGTGGATGGCGATGAAGCCGCAGATCGCGATGAAGGCACCGTTGCCCAGCTGCCAGCGCCGGTCCACCCACCACAGGGCGAGCAGGCCGATCACGGTCAGCGAGCTGTGCAGGGTCTGCTCGAGCGGCCACAGCGGATGGATCCAGGTTGCTGCGAATATGCCCAGCACCGCGGCCAACGCGACCTTTTTCGGTCCTGACAGGGAGTGGGTGGCGCGGTTGCTGGCGAGCGAGGGGACAGCGGGCGTGGACATGTCGGAGCAATCAGCAGAAGGGACGGAACATGCGCCTGCCAGCTCAGACGCTGACGTGGTCGCCGCGGTCGAACAGTGCGGCGATCTCCGGCTTGCGCAGGAAATACACCGCGTAGGCGGTCAGCGCCATGCCCAGCGGGCCGGCCATCACCGCGGCCCAGGCCGCGCCGCGACACCAGGCCAGATTGCTGCGCTGGCCAAGCAGCCGCGCGGTGCGCAGCTGCAGGACGCCCAGCCCGATGGCCAGCAGCGACACCGCGCCGTACACCGTCGCCAGCACCGCACCGTCATCCATGCCGCGTTCGAAGGCGACGATGCCGACAAAACCGAGGAACACCAGCGCAGCCAGCCAATGGAAGCCTGCCAGTGCATAGAACAGGATCTTCAGGTTGTGCAGGTGGCTGGCGGTCTGCAGGTCCGCCAGGGTCTGCCGTGGCAGCGGCGGTGGGTTCAGTCCATCGTTCATGCCATACCCGCCTGGCCAGCGAAGGCGGCCTTCACCTGCGGGCGCAGCAGCACGACCAGGGTGAACACGCCGAGGATGGTGCCGATGGGGGTGAACAGGCACGACAGCCCGGCCACGATCATGCACAACAGGTAGCGGCGCTGCTGCGACAGGCAGCGGCCGGCATAGGCGACAAAGCCTGCGAGGGTCAGCCCGCCGAGCACGATGCAGACGCCCATCACGGTGAACAGCCAGCCGACGAACTGCTGTTCTTCCGGCGAAGACGGTTCACCGCCGGACTTCATCGGCAGCGAGCCGGACAGCATGGCGATGCCCAGCACGATGTGCAGGATGAAGATCAGCGAGAACACCGCCATCAGGCCGGCGACCACGTAGTGGCCGATCGCCAGCTGGCGCAGCTGGGTGGCGTCCTGCGGGCCGAACACCGGCACGGCCGGGTTCGGCGGCAGCACCGGCGGGGCCGGCGGCGTCGACAAGGGAGGAGGTGCGTCCATGCGGGTTCCTTTGTCCGGTGGATCAGGCGATGTGGACGCGTTCGCCGCCCTGGGCGCTGACCACCTGGCCGATCGTCCAGTGCTCCAGGCCCTGCGCCTTGACCGCAGCGGACACGGCCTCCAGCTGGTCCGGGACGACGATCAGCACGAAGCCGATGCCGCAGTTGAAGGTCCGCCACATTTCACTGTCGGCCACCGCGCCTTCCTTCTGCAGCCACTGGAACACCGGCGGCAGGGTCCACGACGAGGCCTGGATGTCCAGGCCGAGGCCCTCGGGCACCACGCGGATGATGTTCTCGGTCAGGCCGCCGCCGGTGATGTGGGCCATGCCATGGATGGCATCGCCGTGCGACTTCAGCAGCGACAGGATCGGCTTGACGTACAGGCGGGTGGGGGCCATCAGCGCATCGACCAGCTTGACCCCGCCTTCCAGCTCCAGCTCGGCCGGGCGGCCGGCGCGGTCGTAGATGCGACGGACCAGCGAGTAACCGTTGGAGTGCGGGCCGGACGAGGCGATGCCGATCAGCACGTCGCCTTCGGCGACATGGGCGCCGTCCTTCAGCTCGCTCTTTTCGACGGCAGCAACGGTGAAGCCGGCCAGGTCGTACTCACCCGGCGCGTACATGTCGGGCATTTCAGCGGTTTCGCCGCCGATCAGCGCGCAGCCGGCCTCGGTGCAGCCATTGGCGATGCCGCCCACCACCGCGGCGGCGGTATCGATGTCCAGCTTGCCGGTGGCGAAGTAGTCCAGGAAGAACAGCGGCTCGGCGCCCTGTACCAGCACGTCGTTCACGCACATGGCGACCAGGTCGATGCCGATCGTATCGTGGCGGTTCAGCTGGTGGGCCAGCTTAAGCTTGGTGCCCACGCCGTCGGTGCCCGACACCAGCACCGGCTCGCGGTACTTGTTGGACAGGTCGAACAGGGCGCCGAAGCCACCCAGGCCGCCCATCACCTCCGGACGGAAGCTGCGCTTGACCAGGGGCTTGATCCGCTCGACCAGCTCGTTGCCGGCGTCGATGTCGACACCCGCGTCACGGTAGGTGAGGGGAGAAGGGGCGGAAGACGGGCTGTTGGTCACGGGCGTCGGCGCTGGCAGGGGTTGAATCGCCGATTTTAACAGGCCGCATTGGCGCAAAGGCCGTATTCGGGCAACAATTCCCCCCGGATACGTCGAGCCAATGGATGTCCTGATGCGCCGCAGCCTGTTTTTGACCCTGCTCCTTGCGCTGTGCCTGCCGGTGGCCACGATGGCCCAGAGCGGCATGCGAACCGAGGGGGATGTTGCCACTGCCAGTGGTGCGTACGAGGCCGAAGTGCCCGTCAACAGCCAAGCCGAGGCTGACCGCAACGGTGCACTTGCCCGCGCGTTGAGCGTGGTACTGGGCAAATTGTCCGGTGATCGCAGCGTCATGTCCCGCCCCGGCGTGGTCCAGGCGTTGCGCAATGCCAAGGACTACGTGGCCAGCTACGACTACAAGCAGGACCAGAGCGTGGGCGCCAGTGGTGCGCCAAGCTTCCGTACCCTGCTGGTCGCGCGCTTCCGCGAGGATGACGTGGACGGGTTGGTGTCGGCCCTGGGCCTGCCGCTGTGGCCGCAGCCACGACCGAAGCCGGTGCTGTGGCTGGCCGTCGATGACGGCAGCGGTCCGCGCCTGGTCAGCGTGCAGCAGGCCAATGCCGCGCGGCCGCTGCTGAGCCGGGCCATCGAGCGCGGCTACAAGCTCGGCCTGCCCAGTGGTGGTGCCGCCGAGCAGGCCCTGGCCGGTGCCATCTGGCGCCAGGACAGCGCCGCGGTCGCCCGGGCCTCGTCGCGCTACTCGCCGCCGATGCAGCTGATCGGCAAGCTCTACCGCGCCAATGGCGGCTGGCAGGCGGACTGGGTGTTCGTCGACAACGGCCGTGAACTGAACAAGTGGACCAGCAAGGACGCCAACGCGATGCGCGCGATGGCCGCCGGTGCCGATGGCGCCGCCGACGCGCTGGTCAAGCGTTATGCCAAGGCCGGTGCGGCCACCGGCCAGGCGGGCACCTACCGCGTGGTGGTGACCGGCATCAACAGCGCCGACGAATACCTGCGCCTGGCTGCCGGCCTGCGTGAAGTGGCGGTGGTGCGCAACGTCACCCCGCTGCGCGCGACCGCCGACCATCTGGAGCTGAATCTGGAAATGACCACCGGCCTGGCCGGCTTCAACCGCATGCTCGGCGACAACGGCGTGCTGGTGCCGTCGGCGACCCTGCCGGCCCTGCCGACGCCGATCGACGACACGACCGGTGCACCGGCACCGGCGCCGGTCAGCAACGAGTACCGCCTGCGATGATCCTGTCCCCGGAAGCGGAAATCGCGCAGTTCCTGCGTCGGCTGAAGTACATCCTGCTGGCGGGCCTGATCGGCTGGATCGTCTGGCTGCTGGCACCGATCCTGACCCCGTTCGTGCTGGCGCTGGCGCTGGCTTGGCTGGGTGATCCGCTGGTGGACCGCATCGAGGCCACCGGTCGTTCGCGCATGACCGGCGTGGTGCTGGTGTTCGTGGCGATGGTGCTGGTGATCGTCGCGCTGCTGCTGGTGCTGGTGCCGATGATCGAGCGCCAGATCAGCACCCTGATCGCAGCGGCGCCGCAGGCGCAGGCCTGGCTGATGGAGAAGGGCATCCCCTGGTTCGAGCAGAAGACCGGGCTGGAAGTGATGCAGTGGATGGACCCGGACCGCCTGATCGAGTGGGTGCGCAGCCACTGGCAGCAGGCCGGCGGGTTCGCAACGACCTTCATGGGCTACGTATCGCGCTCGGGCTTCACGGTGGTCACCTGGGTGGTCAACCTGTTGCTGCTGCCGATCCTGGCGTTCTACTTCCTGCGTGACTGGGACAAGCTGGTCGAGCGCGTGGCATCGGTGATTCCGCGCAACCAGATCGGCACGATCACCTCGCTGGCGCGGGAATCCAACGAAGTGCTCGGTGCGTTCATCCGCGGGCAGTTCCTGGTGATGCTGGCGCTGGGCGTGATCTACGCCGGTGGCCTGTCGCTGGTCGGGCTCAAGCTGGGCCTGCTGATCGGCCTGATCGCCGGCCTGATCAGCTTCATTCCCTACCTGGGCGCGACCACAGGCATCCTGATGGCGATCGTGGCTGCGCTGGTACAGGCGCAGGGGTTCGACCTGAAGCTGCTGATCCTGGTCGGCGTGGTGTTCACCGTCGGCCAGCTGCTGGAGAGCTACGTGCTGACCCCGCGCATCGTCGGCGACAAGATCGGCCTGCACCCGGTGGCGGTGATCTTCGCGGTGATGGCCGGTGGCCAGCTGTTCGGCTTCCTCGGCATGCTGCTGGCACTGCCGGTGGCGGCGGTGAGCAATGTGCTGTTGCGCTATGCGCACCAGCGCTACCGGCAGAGTGAGCTGTATGCCGGCGAGAAGCCCGCGATCGTGCTTGATGGCGTGATCGATCAGCCCCATATCATCGTGCCTGGCAATGACAAGGGTCCGGAACTGAAGTGATTGGTGTGCCGCAACTTCCGCTGGCCCTGCATTACCCGCGGGACCAGCGCCTGGAGAGCTTCATCGGTGCACCGGACGGCGCGCTGGCGCAGCTGCATGCCATCGCGGTAGGGGCCAGCCACGATTGGATCTACCTGGAAGGCGCGGCCGGCACCGGCAAGACCCATCAGGCGCTGGCGATGTGTTCCAGCGCCGAGCAGGCCGGGCGCCTGCCGACGTACGTGCCGCTGGCCAGTGTGGTTGGCCGGGTGCGGGTGGCGCTGGAAGGGCTGGAGCAGCGCGAGCTGGTGGCGCTGGATGGCCTGGATGCGGTGGCGGGCAACCGCGAGGACGAAATCGCGCTGTTCGATTTCCACAACCGCGCGCGCGCTGCCGACGTGACGGTGCTGTACACCGCGCAGAAGGCGCCCGGCGAACTGGGCCTGGTGCTGCCGGACCTGCGTTCGCGCCTGGGCCAATGCGTGCGCGTGCTGCTGCAGCCGCTGGACGAGGAAGGCCGCGCGGCGGTGCTGCGCGAGCGCGCGCTGCGCCGTGGGCTGGCGATCGACGAGGCCGCCATCGAGTGGCTGCTGTCGCACACCGGCCGCGAGCTGGGTGGACTGATCACGCTGCTGGACTGGCTGGATCGCGAATCGCTGGCGGCGAAACGGCGGATCACCGTGCCGTTCCTGCGCCAGGTACTGGAAGAAGGCCGTCCTCGTTACTGAGGTTAGGGTTGGTCGGCAGGGCTGCGCCCTGCACCTGCCGAAGCCGAAGCAACGTCAACGTCAAAAGCGGGCTATCCGTGGGATGGCGGGGCGCTGTGGGTTTGCGGGGACGCCGTAAACCCATCCATGGGGGCTTGGTCGCCGCATCCATGCGGCTCACACCCCGCAAACCCAC
>NZ_JBHZOP010000129.1:0-16140 GCF_042787595.1 Stenotrophomonas sp. YIM B13575
GCTGGGCAGGGGTGTCAGCCGCATGGATGCGGCTGCCAAGCCTACAGGGACGTACTTGCGGCGTCCCCTGCCCAGCCCACCCGCCCGGCCAAGCGCGGCTTTTGCTCTACGCAACCAACCGACCACCCACGAGGGGCTGCGCCGTTCGCTGCAAACTACGCCGAAGGCGACGGCTTCTGCTTCAGCAGGCTCAACGCCAGTCCGCCGACAACCAGCACCCCCAGTCCCAGCAGCGCCCACAGCAGCCACGCCTTCCAGTCGTGCTGCGGCTTCAGCGCCGCATCACCGGCCAGCGTCTCCGGACTGCCTTCCAAGCGTGCCAGCGTCGGCTGCCACGACGGATCATTGCGCTGGCGCAGTTCCTCGATCAGCACCGTGATCGGTGCCTCCGCGCGGCGCGCGGTGGTACTGCCCACGGCCAGTGCGTAGGGCGCCGCGCCCTGGCTGAGGAACACCATCACTTCCGGTTGATAGCCCAGGCGCAGGGTCGGGGCGCTGGTGGTCTCCACCGGGCTCGCGACCAGCTTCCAGTAGCGGTCGCGGTACATGCCGCCCAGCGGTTGTGCCGCCGATTGCTGGCGCTGGCCCGGTGCGCCCTGCTGCAGCTGATAGGCGATCCACGGCGCGCTGCGGCGCTGCCACTCCGCGGCAGCGTCATCGCGACTGAACAGGGTCCACTGCACCAGGCTGTTGTCGGTGCTGGCCACATCGGCGCGGGTCACCGGGAAGCGACCATCCAGTTCAAAGGTGAATTCACCCTTGCCCTGCGCGGTCGGTTCCAGCGACAGCCACTCCCACGGCACCGTTGCCGGCGCCGGCGGCAGTTCCGCCAGGACGCTGCGCAGTTCCGGCAGGCGCGCCTCGCCCTGCGGCAGGATCCGCAGGTAGCGCACGTTGCTGTCGACCTGCAGGCGGCGCTGCAGCAGGCGCTTGCCCGCGCGCTGCAGGTCCACCAGGGGGACATCGCGGGCGATCGACTGCCAGTGCTGCAGATCGTCGCTGGCATCAAGCTGCACCTGCGCCTGCAGCGGCTGGCCACTTTCGGCCCAGTCCAGCACCAGTGCCGCCAGCGGTTGCTGGCCGAGCACGCTGGCATCGATCAACCAGCCGCCCTGCCCGTTTGCCACCGCACCACCGCCACCGAGCCGAGCCTCGACCCGGCGCACACGGCCGTCGGTATCGCGCTCGGTCAGCAGCTGCAGGTCGTTGCGCTGGGCCTCGGCCAGCGGTGGCAGCGGGAACCACGGCAGCTCGCGCTGCACCGGCGGCTGCGCCAACGGCTGGTCCGGTGCCAGCAGCGCCGACGGCAGTGCCTGACCGGCGGCGTTGAACACCTGCAGGTCGCCCAGATCGGCGGCGCCTGCGCGGCGGTAGATCGCCGGCTCCAGCACCACCCGGTAGGCACCGGATTGCGCGCTGGACAGGCTCAGCGGCCATTGTTCGGCGTACTGCGCGCGGTAGTCCGTGGCCTGCGCGGCAACCGCACCGGCCACGCCGAACAAGACCGGCAGCAACACTCGGCTCCACTTTCTCATTGGTTTTCCTCCACGGTTGGCGGCGCGCTCGGCGGCGCGGGCGCCAGGTAGCCCACCACGGTGCACAGCAGGCCGTAGGCGATGAACGATGCGATTCCCAGCAGGTTGCCCAGGTGCTGGCGGTCGATCAGCACCAGCTTGGCCAGTACCACGGCCATCAACACGGCACCGACCATCCACAGCACACGCTGGCCGCGACGCGAGCCCCACACCCAGGCGATCACGCCGAGCACGCTCCACAACACGGTCAGGCTGGTCTGCGCCAGGCTGAAGCGGGCCATTGTCGGATCCCAGGCCACCCCGCCCCAGTGATGCACGCCATGCAGCACGGTGCTGGTCAACGCGATGAAACCGGCTACGGCCAGCACCGGCACACGCAACCGCTGCAGCGGCGCCGGTCCCTGCGCGTCATACAGCCAGCGCGCGATCAGCAACAGGCTGACCCACTGTGCCAGTTCGGCAGGATTGAGCAGCGGCAGCCACGGCAACGGCGTGGCGTCACCCGCCAGGGTCAGGCCGAACAACCAGGCCAACGCCAGCACCGCGAAAATCACGCTCTGCAGCGGCAGGCGCACCGGATCAAACGCAGCACCCAGCGGCCAGCGCAGCACGTTCCAGCGCCACAGCGACAGTGCCGCCAGCAGCAACCACGGCAGGGTCACCAGCAGCGCGGTCCAGCCCTGCGCCAGGCGCGCGTCGCCGCCGCCCCACAGGGCCAGCAGCGAAAGCAGCGACGGCCACAGCAGCCACCACAGGAACTGCGCGATACGGGCCACGCCGCCACTGCCCTGACGCAGGCACAGCAGGCTGCGCACGCCGAGCACAGCGAACACTGCCCACGCCAATGCGCCGTAGCCCGCAAACGGCTGCTGGTGCGCGTCGCTTTGCAGCAGCGCCAACGGGAAGCCCGCCGCCAGCATCGCCAGCGCGGTCACGCCGAGCGCACGCGCCGGCATGCGGCGCTGTACTTCCGACGCCAGCCAGGCGGTGACGGCGGCCAGCACCAGCACGGCATCGGCCTGCACCGAATGCGGGAAGAAGCGGCCGATTTCATGCACCAGGCCGCCCAACCACCACAGCAGGCCCCACAGGTAGTACGCCAGGGCGATGTCATGGCGCTGCCTGCGCTGATAGCTCCACGCGGCCGCGAAACCTGCCACGGCCAGCAGCAGCGCGCCGATCGCGGTCGGGTTGAGCAGGAAGCGCTGGTCCTGGTGCCAATGGTCGGCACCCACCACGAACGCGAATGCGGCGGCGAGCTGCAGCAGCGCACCGGTCACCTGCGGCAACCAGCGCTTCTGGCGCAACCCCAGCCAGGCCAGACCGGCGCCTTCCAGCGCGAATACCGCGCCGGTGGCCCGCGCCGAGAATGCCAACGGCACCGCCAGCGTCGCAAAGCCCACCGCCAGTACCGCATGCGACTGCGCCAGCACCGTGTACGACGCGCGCGCAATCAGCGCCCGTGCCAGCAGCGCATAGATCGCGGCCAGGCCCAGCGCACACAGGGCCAGCGTCATCGGTTGTTCGTGCAGCATGCCGGCCTGCAGCGAGAAGGCGATCAGCGGCGTGCCGAACACCAGGCTGCCGTCGACCAGATCGCGCCGCCCGGCCGGCTGCCGGCGCGCATACAACAGCGGAATCAGCAGGTAGAAGGCGAAGAACAGCAGCAGGAACGGTTCGGTGCTGGCGAACTTGGCTGCGTCGTACTGCAGCACGCCCCAGAACGTGCCGATGCCGAAGGTGAACGCGAAACCGAGCAGGTTCAGCACACGCCACGGCCGATACCAGGCGATGGCGAAAATGCCCGCGTTGAGCACGGCGTAGTAGCTGAACAGCCCGACGTGGTTGCCACTGCCGGTGGACAGCCACAGCGGCGCCATGAAGCCCGCCAGGATGCCCAGCACCGCCAACGTGCGCGAGTTCTGCACCACCGCCAGCACGCACAGCCCCGCCACCAGCGCGATCGAGCTGGCAAAAGCGAAACCGGGCGCGAGCAGATCGAAGCGCTTGAAGGCAGCGAAGATGGTCAGCAGCAGCACGCCGATGGCGCCGCCCTGCAGGGCCAGCGCGAACATCCGCCGGCGCTCGCGCTGGTGCCAGCCGAAGGCCAGCAGGCCCAGCGCACCGACGGTGATGCCCGCCAGCCGCAGTTCGACCGGCACCACCAGCCAGCCTTGATCGCTGACGTACTTGAGCAGCGCGGCGACACCGGCCAGCAGCACCAGCATGCCGATCTTCACCGGCACGTTGCCCTGGGTGAACCAGTGTTTGACCGCGCCAATCGCGCGCTCGACCAGGTTCGGCAGGGCCGGTTCTGCCGGCAACGGCGGCAATGCGGGCTCCGGTGGCAACGGTGGTGGCGGCAGCGGACGCGCGGGCTGGGCCGGCAGCGGCAACTCTTCGCGGGCGGCGACCGGCGCTGATGCAGGGGTTGCCGTGGGCCGCAGGAACGAGGGCTCGCTGCTGGGCTCGCGTGTTGCCGCAGGCGCGCGCGGCGGCTCGGCTACGGCCGAGGGCGCACGGCCTACCGTCCCGACCGGGATGGGCGCGACCTGCACGGTCTGTGCGGCCTCCAGCGCGGCGACCCGCCGGCGCAGGCCGGCAATCATCACCAGCGCCACCACCAGCAGCAGCGGTATCGCCAGCAGGACCAGTACTGCCAGGACCAAGAGTGCTTCCATTCCTCGCCTTCCAATGCGATCCCGCGCGCCACGATGGCGGCGGTCGACCGGCCCATGCTACGTCAGGCCGGGCCCCTTAAACGACGAACCCCGGCCAGGCCGGGGTTCGTGCGACGATCTTCGCAGGCCTTACTTGGCTGCGACGACCTTGGCCATTTCCAGGCACTTGTTGGAGTAGCCCCACTCGTTGTCGTACCACGACACGAGCTTGACGAAGGTGCCGTCGAGGGCGATGCCGGCGTCGGCATCGAACACCGAAGTGTGGGTTTCACCGCGGAAATCGGTGGCAACCACCTTGTCCTCGGTGTAGCCCAGGATGCCCTTCAGCGCGCCTTCGCTCTGTGCCTTCACTTCGGCGCAGATCTCGGCGTAGGTCGCTTCCTTTTCCAGCTCGACGGTCAGATCGACCACCGACACGTCCGAGGTCGGCACGCGGAAGCTCATGCCGGTCAGCTTCTTGTTCAGTTCCGGAATGACCACGCCGACGGCCTTGGCCGCACCGGTGGAGGACGGAATGATGTTCTCCAGGATGCCGCGGCCGCCGCGCCAGTCCTTGTTGGACGGGCCATCGACGGTCTTCTGGGTGGCGGTGGCCGCATGCACGGTGGTCATCAGGCCGCGCTTGATGCCCCACTTGTCATTGATGACCTTGGCCAGCGGCGCCAGGCAGTTGGTGGTGCACGAGGCGTTGGAGATGATCGCCTGGCCGGCGTAGGTCTTGTCGTTCACGCCGAACACGAACATCGGCGTGTCGTCCTTCGACGGTGCCGACAGGATGACCTTCTTGGCGCCGGCATCGATGTGCTTCTGCGCGCTGACCTTGTCCAGGAACAGGCCGGTGGCTTCGAGCACGACGTCAACGCCGACTTCGTCCCACTTCAGGTTGGACGGATCGCGTTCCTGGGTCAGGCGGATCTTCTTGCCGTTGACCAGCAGATCCTTGCCATCGACGGCTACGTCGGCCTTGAAACGACCGTGCACGGAGTCGTACTTGAGCATGTAGGCCAGGTAATCCGGCTCCAGCAGATCGTTGATGGCCACGATTTCGATGTCGTCGCCGAAGTTCAGCACCGCCGAGCGCAGGACGTTACGCCCGATGCGACCGAAACCGTTGATACCAACCTTGATTGCCATGTTCTCAAGCTCCTGCAGCCGCGACAGGTGCGGCGGGGTGGATAGGGCCCACAAGTCTAGCAGGCCGGCCTTGACCACCGCCGGCCAAGGCCGCCGCCCGGACGGGGGCCGGACAGGATTTGATCCGGATCAAAGCGTTAGCGCGGCGTGAGGCCGAGACTGGCCACATCCACCCAGCAACGAGATCACCCCCATGCGCAAGACCTCCCCCCTGATCGTGGCCAGCCTGGCCGCCGCCCTGTCGCTGGCCGCTGCTCCGGCCATGGCCCAGTCCAAGGGTGACTGGACCATTTCTGCCGGCGTGCACCAGGTCGCCCCGAAGTCGAACAACGGCTGGCTGGCCGGCGGCACCCTGAAGGTCGACGTCGACAACGACGTCAAGCCGACCATCACCGGTGAGTATTTCATCGCCGACAACCTCGGCATCGAAGTGCTGGCGGCGTTGCCCTTCAAGCACGACATCAACATCAACGGCCTGGGCCGCGTGGGCAGCACCAAGCAGCTGCCGCCGGTGGTCACCCTGCAGTACCACTTCAACAGCAAGGGCAAGGTGTCGCCGTTCGTCGGCGCCGGCCTGAACTACACCACCTTCTTCAGCGAAGACACCACCGGTGCGCTGGCAGGCAGCAAGTTGAAGCTGCAGGATTCGTGGGGCCTGGCCGCGCATGCGGGCATCGACTTCGCGATTGGCGAGAAGGGCGCCCTGCGCGTGGACATGCGCTGGATCGACATCGACAGCAAGGTGAAGCTGGACGGCGAGAAGATCGGCACGGTCAACATCGATCCGCTGGTCTACGGCGCGTCCTACGTCTTCAAGTTCTAAGGGGTTGTTTGGCGGGGGCTTCGCCCCCGCTCCCCCGCTACAGGCAAAACCCTCGCAGCATGTTGCCCCGGTATGTGTGTGCCGGGGCTTTTTTGTTGGGCACGACCGGCGCAGGTACCGGTGTGGGTCGAGGCAGGGGAAGGGGCCGGGACACGCCGTAAACCCATCCCTGGGGGCTCGATGGCGCCATCCATGTCGCCAACGGTCCCGTCCCCTTCCCCTGCCTCGCCCTTCCATTTTCCACGCGCGCGCAAGCGCAAGCAGAAGCCGGCAACCGCATTGCGCAGTTGCCGTCGGCTGCATGCGATTGCGGGCTGCAGGATGTGATCCTGCATTTGACTGTGATTCTGCTTTTGTCGTTTGCATCCGCCAACGCGGCCATGTTGGATGGTGGCTGCAGGGGCAGGCGGTGCGGGACCGTCCGCGGCATGGATGCCGCGGCCGAGCCTACAGGGACGTACTTGCGGCGTGTCCCGCAGCGCCTGTCCCTGCAGCCATCCGCCCAGAGAACAGGAACGCGCCGCTTTCCATCAACCACCCATCTCCCCCGCTGGCTAGAATGAGCGGATGAAAGCACTGCACTCCCTGTTCCTCGCCGCCGCCCTCGCGCCGGCCCTGCTGACCCTGTCCGCACCCGCCCATGCCTGGGGCGCGCAAGGCCACCGCCTGGTCGCCGAAGTGGCCGACAGCCGCCTCAACCCGACCGCGCGCACCGAAGTCGACCGCCTGCTGGCCACCGAACCCGGCGCCACCCTGGCCAGCATCGCGCCCTGGGCCGACCAGCTGCGCGCCAAGGACCCCGGCCTGGGCCGTCGCTCGGCCGGCTGGCACTACGTCAACATCGCCGAAGATGGCTGCCATTACGAGGCGCCGAAGCACTGCAAGAGCGGCAACTGCATCGTCGAAGCGCTGAAGGCGCAAAGCGCGATCCTCGGCGACCGCAGCCTGACCGATGGCGAGCGCCTGCAGGCGCTGAAGTTCGTCGTGCACCTGGTCGGCGACATCCATCAGCCGATGCACGCCGGCTACGGCCATGACAAGGGCGGCAACGATTTCCAGCTGCAGTTCGGCAACCGCGGCACCAACCTGCACTCGCTGTGGGACAGCGGCATGCTCAATACCCGCAAGGTCGACGATGCCGGTTACCTGCCGGTGCTGCGCGCGCTGCCGGCGCCGAAGCTGGCACGCCAGTCCAACCCGCAGCGTGATCCGGTCAGCTGGGCTGAAGCCAGCTGCCGCATTTCCGTGCAACCTGGCGTTTACCCTGCCTCGCGTAAGATCGGCGACGACTACACCACGCGCTATCGGCCTGTGGCCGAAGCGCAGCTGCGACTGGCCGGCGAAAACCTGGCGCAGTTGCTGAACCGCGTGCTCGCCACACGCTGAGGAGTATCCGATGTCGGTCCAGGTGCAATCGTTCTTCCACCGTGACAGCAATACCTTCAGCTACCTGGTCAGCGACCCGGCCAGCAGGGAGGCCGCGCTGATCGACCCGGTACTGGATTACGCCCCGGATACCGACGCCAGCAGCGAGTCGCCGGTGCGCGCTATGCTCGACGCCATCGCGCAGCAGCAGCTGCACGTGCGCTGGCTGCTGGAAACCCACGCCCACGCCGACCACGTGTCGGCGGGGCGCCGGCTCAAACAGCGATTCCCACAGGCGACGTTGGCCATCGGCGAAGGCATCCGCGCGGTGCAGGCCACGTTCGCACCGCGCTATGGCCTGCAGCTGCCCGAGGAACATGCGGTCTTCGATCACCTGTTCGCCGATGGCGAGACCTTCGCACTGGGTGAGTTGCAGGGGCGCATCATCGCCGTGCCCGGCCACACCAGCGACAGCATCGCTTATCTGATCGACGATGCTGTCTTCACCGGCGATTCGCTGTTCATGCCCGATGGCGGCACCGCGCGCTGCGACTTCCCCGGCGGCGACGCCGCGCAGCTGTACCGCTCGATCCAGCGCCTGCTTGCCCTGCCCGATGCCACCCGCGTGTTCGTCTGCCACGACTACGGCCCGGGCGGCCGCGATTTCGCCAACGAAACCACCATCGGTGAACAGCGCGCGCACAACATCCACGTGCATGACGGCGTGGCCGAAGCCGAATTTGTCAGCGTTCGTCAGGCGCGTGATGCGACGCTGGCAGAGCCAACGCTGATGCAGCCGGCGGTGAAGGCGAACATCCAGGGCGGAGCGTGAGGGCTGCATAGCCGCCTCATCGCTCCGGCAATGACGCGGCGTCATTTGCCCTGCGTGCGCACCACATGCTGGCCCTTCACGATCTCGAAGGTGAAGGCATACAGCAGGCTCACCGGCACGGGCTCAACGCGCTCGGCGCCTTCGCAGTCGCCACGGTCGTTCGGCACCTTGCCGGGTGCGAAGTGGCAGACGGCGGCGGGTGAATACTTCCACATCGCCACCGCCTCCTGCGCCGCCTGCAGCAGAGGCGCATTCTCGCTTGCCGCGCCTGCAGCGCATTCGCTGCGGTCGACCAGCGCCAGGCTTCGCTCGACAGCGCCTTCGGCATCGATCACCACCTGCAGGCAGATCGTGGTCGGCGCCAGCTCGGTGCGCGGGTCACGATCACCGATCTGCGGATCCGGCGCTGCATACAGCTGCGGCATCCGATAGCCCTCGGTTGCTCCCAGCGTGTACGCCTGCACCTGGCTGCTGCCACCTTTCCCTTCCGCATGCAGGCGTTGATGGCCGACGCTTTCATTGCGGGTATCGACGGTGGTCAGCCGTTCCCGGGTAGCGCAGCCTGCCAGCATCCCCGCTGCCAACAGCAGCGCGATGCGCATCACCTGGCGGTCTCCGTCACGTCGTCGCTCTCATCCATGGCGAAGGTGATCGGAATACGCACGGCACCCGCCACCGGCTTGCCATTCTTCAGCGCCGGGCGATAGGTCCAGCTTCGCGCTGCTGCAATCGATACCGCTTCGAATACGCCCGGATTGGTGGCGCTCACTACACGCACATCGCTGACCGCGCCCTGCGCATCGACGTCGACGCGGAGCACCACGACGCCTGTCTGGCTCTGCTCGAACGCGCTCTTCGGGTAGCTCGGCGGCGGCATCTTGTCGACCCGGATCTCCCGATCCATGACGGCCACCGCTGGTCCGACCGCCATTGCGCCACTCTGGCTGGCCCACGCCACCGCCCCCATCCCCAGGCACAACCCGACCACCAGCACCTGACCCGACACCCACGGCAATGCCTTCCGCTTGGACTGCTGCAACATGGCGATACGCTCCTTCAACACGGGTTGGCTGCGCCAATGGCAGACCGCCGGCGCAACCGGGTGGACCAGCTGCGCCTTCAGCAGCGTGCTGGCGTACAGGCCGCGCAGCGCTGGCTGCGGGGCAATGGTGCGGGCATCGCAGGCCAGTTCCTGGTCACGCAGGAAACGACGTGCGGCCCATGGCTGCAACGGGTGGAACCAGAACATCGCGCGCATCAGCAGCAGCACGCCGTTGGCCCAGTGATCGCCGTTGCGACGATGGCTGCGCTCGTGCTGCAGGATCAGGCGCTGCTCCTGCACGGTGAACTGCTGGTCGAAATCGGGGCCGACCACGATGCGCGGCCGCCACAGGCCCACCAGCGCGGGTAGCCCAGGATCGCCACTGGCCTGCCAGCTGCCATCGGCACGCGCCCGCAGGCCGCCCATGCCACGTTCGAAGCGACGCTGTGCGCGCAGGTCGCGCAGCAGGCAGAGGCCCGCGCCCAGTATCCACACCAGCAACAGCACCCAGGGCCACTGCATCGACGCCGTTGGCAGGCCTTCCACTGCTTCGGGCACGACCTTCAGCGGCAAGGTCGGCACATGCTGCAACAGCGCGACCTGCGGCAGGGGAAGCAACAGCGCCGCGAGCAGCAGCGGCAGCAGCCACCAGCTGCGATACACCAGTCCAGCGCCGCCCAGTCGCACCAGCAGCGGCCGCACCGCCGCCTGCAGGACCACGCCCAGCGCCAGCCACAGGCTGGCCTGCCACAGCCCATCAAGCAGCTCATTCATGGTCCAGCTCCTGGATCAGCTTCTTCAGTTCGGTGATGTCCTGCGCGCTGAGCTGGCCGCGCTCGCTGAAATGCGCCACGAGCGGCGCCACACGGCCTTCAAACACACGCCCGATGAAGTCCTGGCTCTGCGTCTCGACCCATGCCTGGCGCTGCAGCAGCGGCCGGTACAGATAGCGCCGGCCGTCGCGCTCGGCGGCGATGGCGCCCTTGGTCAGCAGGCGGTTGAGCAGGGTCTTGATGGTCGGCTCGGCCCAGTCGCGGTGGGCCAGAGCGGCCACGACCTCATCGGCGGTACGCGGTGCCTGCTGCCACAGCACCTCCATCACTACGGCCTCGGCTTCGCTGATCGGGGTCATGGTTTACATCCGTAATCGACAATTCGATTACGCGCGTAATCGAACCGACTGTCAACCCCTCGACCCGTACTTCATCGCGCCTGCGCCAGCATGGGGGGCCTCCACCGCAGGTACCGGCATGAAGCCTTTGCGCAAGCGTGATTTCCCGGTCGAGCAGGCCCGGCGCTTTCTCGAGCCCGGCCCCATCGTGCTGGTCAGCACCGCCTGGCGTGGCCAGCGCAACCTGATGACGATGGGCTGGCACATGGTGATGGGCTTCTCGCCCTCGCTGGTGGCCACCTACCTGTGGAACGAGAACCACAGCTTCGGCCTGGCCCGTGGCAGCGGCGAGTGCGTGATCAACGTACCCGCGGTCGAACTGCTGGACACCGTGGTCGACATCGGCAACTGCAGTGGCCGCGACGTCGACAAGTTCGAACGGTTCGGCCTGGATGCGGTGCCGGCGCGGGACGTGGGGGCGCCGCTGGTGGGCCAGTGCCATTCCAGTTTCGAGTGCCGCCTGCATGACGACAGCCAGGTCGAATCGAGCAATCTCTTCATCTGGGAAATCGTGCGCGCGCACGTGGCGCCGCGCCCCAAGCTGCCGCGCACGGTGCATTACCGCGGCGATGGCCGGTTCATGGTGTCCGGCGCCGAAGTCTCGCGTCGACGGCGGTTCAAGCCCGACATGCTGTAATGCCAGCACTCCCCCCAGCAGGACCGCCCCGGATGACCGAACACCTCACCGACCTCGACGCCGCCGTTGACTGGCTGTTCGCGCGCGTGGATGGGCCGCTGCGGATCGGTGCGCCGCTGGCGCTGGGCAAACCTCACCGCCTGCTCAACGCCCTGTATGCGCGTGTGGAACAGGATCCGTCACGGCCGCTGCAGCTGTATACCGCCCTGTCGTTGAACCCGCCGCGGGCGAAGGGAGACGGCCTGGAAGCGCGCTTCATGGCGCCGTTCGCGGCGCGCCATTTCGGTGAAGACTTCCCGCGCCTTGCCTACGCCGATGCAATCGCGCGCGACGCATTGCCGGCGCATGTGCAGGTGGAAGAGTTCTACATGCAGTCCGGTGCCCTGCTCGGCTCGCGGCAGGCGCAGTCCAGCTACACCAGCCTCAACTACACCCACGCTGCCGACGCCGTGGCCCAGCGCGCGCCGCAGGTGATCGTGCAGAAAGTAGCGATGCGCCCGGATGACCGGCGCCTGTCGCTGTCCTGCAACAACGACATCACCCAGGACACGCTGGACGCGATGATCGCGCGCGGCCTGCCGCGCCCGCTGCTGGTTGCCGAGATCGATCCGCAGCTGCCGTATCTGGGTGGCACGGCCACGGTCGACGTGTCCTTCTTCGATCTGGTCATCACCCCGCCGCCACCGTATCCGGCGTTGTTCGGGCTGCCGCGGCAACCGGTGGCCGACGCCGACTACGCCATCGGCCTGTATGCCAGCACCCTGGTGCGCGACGGCGGCACGCTGCAGATCGGCATCGGCACCTTGGCCGATGCACTCAGCCATGCACTGGTACTGCGCCACACCGACAACGCGCGCTACCGGCGCGTGCTGGATGCGCTGGACCCGCAACTGGCCAGCCATCCGCTGGTACAGGAGATCGGCGGGCTGGAGCCGTTCGAGATCGGCCTGTACGGCTGCAGCGAAATGCTCAACGAGGGCTTCCGCCGGCTGGTGCAGACCGGCGTGATCAAGCGCAAGGTGCATGATGACCTGGCGTTGATGCAACGCATCGAGAACGGCAGCACGCTGTCCATCGACCACGCCACGCTGGAGGCGGAGGGCGAATACCTGCACGGCGCGTTCTACCTGGGCTCATCCGAATTCTACGAATGGCTGCGCACCCTGCCCGAGGACGAATGCCGGGCGATCGGCATGCGCCGCATCAGCGAGATCAACCAGTTGTACGGCGGCAACGAAACACTGGAACGCCTGCAGCGCCGGCACGCGCGCTTCTTCAATTCCTGCATGATGGCCACCGCACTGGGCGCAGCGGTGTCCGATGCACTGGAAGACGGCCGTGTGGTCTCCGGTGTGGGCGGCCAGTACAACTTCGTGGCGATGGCGCATGCGCTGCCGGAAGCGCGCAGTGTGTTGATGTTCCGCGCCGCCCGTGATGATCGCGGCCAGCGCGAATCCAATGTGCGCTGGAATTACGGGCACACGACCATTCCGCGCCACCTGCGTGACATCTATCTCAACGAGTACGGCATCGCCGATGTGCGCGGCCTGACCGATGACGACTGCGTGCACGCGATGGCGGCGATCACCGAGGCGCCGTTCCAGGACGCACTGCTGCAGCAGGCCTTCGCGGCGCGCAAGCTGGCAGCAACGGCACAACCCGATGTGCAGCGGCAGCAGCGCAACACACCACAGGCACTGGCGGCGACGCTGGCGCAGTTCCGCAACGATGGCACCCTGCCCGATTATCCTTTGGGCAGCGACTTCAACGAGATCGAACAGGTGCTGGTGAAGGCGCTGGGCTGGTTGAAGGCCAACACGCAGACGCGCGGCAGCAAGCTGCGCACCGTGTGGGACGCGCTGTGGCAGCCTGCAGGTGATGGCGACGCGGTGTACCTGCAGCGGATGGAACTGCAGTCGCCCAAGGACTTCGGCGAACGGCTCAATGCACGGTTGTTGAGGCTGGCCCTGGCACGCACCGCGTAATCGCGCGGATGGTAGCGCCGGGCCATGCCCGGCGGATAACGATCAGTGCCAACCAGGGTTGGCACCTACCGCAGTGGCGCGGCACGCTATCCTGTGCGGATGAACAACGATTCCCGTTTCCTGCATGACCTGCAACGCCGCCAAGCCGATGGCGAGCACCTGCGCTATCTCTGCTTCTGGGGCCACCAGCCGCCGCGCACGGGCGTGGCGGCGTCGTGTTTCAGCCAGTGGTACGACGCAGGTTTCAACATCGACGGCGTGCACTACCCCACCGCCGAGCACTTCATGATGGCCGGCAAAGCGCGACTGTTTGGTGCCACCGACATCCTCGAACAGGTTCTCGCCAGCCGCACGCCTGACAAGGTGAAAACGCTGGGCCGGAAGATCGAGGGCTTCGACGAGGCTCTCTGGGCGCAGGCGCGCTACGCCCTGGTGGTCGAAGGCAATCGGGCCAAGTTCTCGCAGAATGCGGCGCTGGGCGATTTCCTGCGCGCCACGGAAGATCAGGTCCTGGTGGAAGCCAGTCCGGTGGATGTTGTCTGGGGAATCGGCCTGGCCAAGGATCACGCCGACGCGCACAACCCGGCGCAGTGGCGCGGATTGAATCTTTTGGGGTTTGCGCTGATGGACGTGCGGCACGCGATGTAACGCCTATCCACGCATGGCGTGGATCTACTGACGCGCGGGCGATTCGTTTCGCTCCGCAAACGAGAAAGGCCGGCTAGCGCCGGCCTCCCCGTATTCCATGCAGCGCGGCTTACAGCGCCTTGGCCGCTTCCACCACGTGCGCGGTGGTGATGCCGAAGTGCTGGTACAGCTTGTCGGCCGGGGCCGACGCACCGAAGGTGTCGATACCGATCACTGCGCCGTCCAGGCCGACGAACTGGCGCCAGAAGCCGGTGATGCCGGCTTCGATCGCCACGCGCTTGCGCACGGCGTTCGGCAGCACCGATTCGCGGTAGGCCGCATCCTGGCGCAGGAACACATCGGTGGACGGCATCGAGACCACGCGGGTCTTCAGGCCGGCCGCGTCCAGCTGCGCCTTCGCCTCGGTCGCCAGCGAGACTTCCGAACCGGTCGCGATCAGGATCACGTCCGGGGTGCCGGCAGCATCGGCCAGCACATAGCCGCCACGCTCGATCTGTGCGATCTGCTCGGCGTCGCGCGGCTGGTGCGGCAGGTTCTGGCGGCTGAACACCAGGCAGCTCGGGCCGTCCTGGCGGGTGATCGCAGCCTTCCAGCTCACGGCCGACTCGACCGCATCGCACGGGCGCCACACGTCGTTGTTCGGGATGTAGCGCAGCGAGGCCAGGTGCTCCACCGGCTGGTGGGTCGGGCCGTCTTCGCCCAGGCCGATCGAGTCGTGGGTGTAGACGTGGATGGCGTGGGCCGGGATCAGCGCGCTCATGCGCACGGCATTGCGGGCGTAATCGCTGAACACCAGGAAGGTGGCGTCGAACGGAATGAAACCACCGTGCAGGGCCAGGCCGTTGGCGATCGCGGTCATGCCGAACTCGCGCACACCGTAGTACACGTAGTTGGCATTGGCATCGTCGGTGGCGACGGATTTGCTGCCCTTCCACAGGGTCAGGTTCGAGTGTGCCAGGTCAGCCGAACCGCCCACGATTTCCGGCAGCAGCGGCGCGAACGCCTCGATGGCCAGCTGCGACGCCTTGCGCGAGGCAATGGTCTGGCCTTCGGCGGCAACCTGGGCGATGTAGGCATCGGCCTTGGCAACGAAGTCGGCCGGCAGATCGCCATGCGAGCGACGGGTCAGTTCAGCGGCTTCCGCCGGGTACTGCGCAGCGTACTTGTCGAACTGCTGCTCCCACTCGGCCTGGCGCAGGGTGCCGGTACCGCCGGCACGCCAGCCGGCGTAGATCTCTTCCGGAATCTCGAACGGGCCGTAGTTCCAGTCCAGCGCCTTGCGGGTGGCTTCCAGTTCGTCCTTGCCCAGCGGTGCGCCGTGACTGGATTCCTTGCCGGCCTTGTTCGGCGAACCAAAGCCAATCGTGGTGCGGCAGCAGATCAGGGTCGGCTTGCCGTCCTGCGACAGGGCCGCTTCGATACCGGCCTTGATGCTCTCCGGATCGTGGCCATCGACGCCGCGGATCACGTTCCAGCCATAGGCCTCGAAACGCTCCGGGGTGTTGTCGGTGAACCAGCCTTCGGTGTTGCCGTCGATGGAGATGTGGTTGTCATCCCAGAAGCAGACCAGCTTGTGCAGGCCCCAGGTGCCGGCCAGCGAGGCGGCTTCGTGGGAAATGCCTTCCATCAGGCAGCCGTCACCCATGAACACCCAGGTACGGTGGTCGACGATTTCCAGCTCCGGGCGGTTGAAGCGCTGTGCCAGCAGCTTCTCGGCCAAGGCAAAACCGACGGCATTGGCGAAACCCTGGCCCAGCGGACCGGTGGTGGTCTCCACGCCCGGGGTCTCATGACGCTCCGGATGGCCAGCAGTGTGGCTGCCCAGCTGGCGGAAGGCCTTCAGCTGCTCGATCGGCAGGTCATAGCCGCTCAGGTGCAGCAGCGCGTACTGCAGCATCGAGCCGTGGCCGTTGGACAGCACGAAGCGGTCGCGGTTGAACCACTGCGGGTTGTTCGGGTTGTGACGGTGGTAGTCGTTCCAGAGGACTTCGGCGATGTCGGCCATGCCCATGGGCATGCCGGGGTGGCCGGACTTTGCGGTTTCAACCGCATCGGCGGCGAGGAAGCGGATGGCGTTGGCCAACTGGCGACGGGTAGGCTGCGTCATGGTTCTGTCGGAATCGGGAGGCGGCCGCGGAACTGCGGGCGGCCTATTGTCCCACAGACGCCGGGTGGGGTCAGGCCAACAAGGCGGTAGCGCCGGCCGCTGGCCGGCAACTTCATGATTTCCGCTGGATTCCGCATATGAGAAGGGGTCGGAGCCCTTTCCTGCGGAAAGGGCTCCGAC
>NZ_JBHZOP010000130.1:0-15669 GCF_042787595.1 Stenotrophomonas sp. YIM B13575
GCCCTGCCCGGCGATGTTGATCCGACCGCTGCGCTCGCCGGGCATGGCCCGGCGCTACCCCGGTCACGTAACAATCATGGGCCCGGCGGGGGCTTCTGCTAAAATCCGCAGTTCATGTCGCGTACTCCCTACCCCGCCCCGCCGCTGCCCCGTGCCGGCCAGCTCCGCGCCTGGTGGCGCGCCCCCGCCTCGCCCACTGCCCTGGCCTGGTATCTGGCCCAGTCCGCGCGGACGCATGACGCCCCGGTACTGGTGGTGGCCCGTGACAACCACGGTGCCAACCAGCTCGAAGCGGACCTGCATACCCTGCTGGGAGGCGACCCGAGCCTGCCGGTGGTGGCGTTCCCGGATTGGGAAACGCTGCCCTACGACCGCTTCAGCCCGCACCCGGACATCATTTCGCAGCGCCTGTCGGCCCTGCACCGCCTGCCCACGCTGAAGCGTGGCCTGGTGGTGGTGCCGGTGCAGACCCTGCTGCAGCAGCTGGCGCCCCGCAGCTACGTCATCGGTGGCAGCTTCAATCTTGAAGTCGGCCAGCGCCTGGACCTGGAAGCGGAGAAGCGTCGCCTCGAAAGCGCCGGTTACCGCAACGTGCCGCAGGTGATGGACCCGGGTGACTTCGCCGTGCGCGGTGGCCTGCTTGACGTCTACCCGATGGGCGCCGACGAGCCGCTGCGGGTGGAGCTGCTGGACGAGGACATCGATTCGATCCGTGCGTTCGATCCGGAAAGCCAGCGCTCGCTGGACAAGGTCGAGGCGGTGCACATGCTGCCCGGTCGCGAAGTGCCGATGGACGACGCCAGCATCGCCCGGGTGCTGGCCACCCTGCGCGAGCGCTTCGACGTCGATACCCGCCGCAGTTCGCTGTACCAGGACCTGAAATCGGGCCTGGCGCCGGCCGGCATCGAGTACTACCTGCCGCTGTTCTTCGAGCGCACCGCCACCCTGTTCGACTACCTGCCGGCCGGCAGCCTGCCGGTGGTCTGCGTCGGCGCCGCTGAAGCGGCAGAGACCTTCTGGACGCAGACCGGCGAACGGTACGAGCAACGCCGCCATGATGTTGAACGGCCGCTGCTGCCACCGTCGGCGCTGTACCTGTCGCCGGACCTGCTGCGCGAGCGTCTGAACGACGCACCGCGCATCGAAGTCTGGGCTGCCGATCACGCGCGCATTGCCGAGGCGCATGCGCTGGGCGACCAGCCGTTGCCGCCGCTGCCGGTGGCCGCGCGCGAAGCACCAGCCGGTGACGCACTGAAATCCTTCCTCGGCCACTACCCCGGCCGTGTGCTGATTGCCGCCGATTCGCCCGGCCGCCGCGAGGCCCTGCTGGAAGTGCTGCAGGCCGCCGAGCTGAAGCCGCCAGTGGTAGCCGACCTGCTCTCCTTCCTCGCCAGCGACGAACGCTTCGCCATTGCCGTGGCGCCGCTGGAAGACGGCTTCGCCCTGGATGCACCGCACATCGCGGTGCTGACCGAGCGCCAGCTGTTCCCCGAGCGCGCAGGCAGCACGCGCCGCACGCGCCGTGCCGGACGTGAGCCGGAAGCGATCATCCGCGATCTCGGCGAGCTGACCGAAGGCGCACCGATCGTGCACGAGGACCATGGTGTCGGCCGCTATCGCGGACTGATCGCGATGGACGTCGGCGGCATGCCCGGCGAGTTCCTGGAGATCGAATACGCCAAGGGCGACCGGCTATATGTGCCGGTCGCGCAGCTGCACCTGATCAGCCGCTATTCCGGCGCCTCGGCCGAGACCGCCCCCCTGCATTCGCTGGGTGGCGAGCAGTGGAGCAAGGCCAAGCGCAAGGCCGCCGAGAAGGTGCGCGATGTAGCCGCCGAATTGCTGGAAATCCAGGCCCGCCGCCAGGCGCGTGCCGGACTGGCACTGCAGGTGGACCGCGCGATGTACGAGCCGTTCGCTGCCGGTTTCCCGTTCGAGGAAACCCCGGACCAGCTGGCCGCCATCGACGCCACCCTGCGTGACCTGGCCAGCAGCCAGCCGATGGACCGCGTGGTCTGCGGCGACGTCGGCTTCGGCAAGACCGAAGTCGCGGTGCGTGCCGCATTCGCCGCCGCCAGCGCCGGCAAGCAGGTGGCGGTGCTGGTGCCGACCACGCTGCTGGCCGAACAGCATTACCGCAATTTCCGCGACCGCTTCGCCGACTATCCGATGAAGGTCGAGGTGTTGTCGCGCTTCAAGAGCACCAAGGAGATCAAGGCCGAGCTGGAGAAGGTCGCCGCCGGCACCATCGACGTCATCGTCGGCACCCATCGCCTGCTGCAGCCGGACGTGAAGTTCAAGGATCTGGGCATGGTCGTCGTCGACGAGGAGCAGCGCTTCGGCGTGCGCCAGAAGGAGGCGCTGAAGGCACTGCGCGCCAACGTGCACCTGCTGACCCTGACCGCTACGCCGATCCCGCGCACGCTGAACATGGCCATGGCCGGCCTGCGCGACCTGTCGATCATCGCCACCCCGCCGCCGAACCGGCTGGCGGTGCAGACCTTCATCACCCAGTGGGACAACGCGCTGCTGCGCGAAGCCTTCCAGCGCGAGCTGGCACGCGGTGGCCAGCTGTATTTCCTGCACAACGACGTGGAAAGCATCGGCCGCATGCAACGCGAGCTGTCCGAGCTGGTGCCCGAAGCGCGCATCGGCATCGCCCATGGGCAGATGCCCGAGCGCGAGCTGGAAAAGGTGATGCTGGACTTCCAGAAGCAGCGCTTCAACGTGCTGCTGTCGACCACGATCATCGAATCGGGCATCGACATCCCCAACGCCAACACCATCATCATCAACCGCGCCGACCGCTTCGGCCTGGCCCAGCTGCATCAGCTGCGTGGCCGCGTCGGTCGTTCGCACCACCGCGCCTATGCGTACCTGGTTGTACCGGACCGTCGCTCGATCACGCCCGACGCGGAAAAGCGCCTGGAAGCGATCGCATCGATGGACGAACTGGGTGCCGGCTTCACCCTGGCCACGCACGATCTGGAAATCCGCGGTGCCGGTGAACTGCTGGGCGAAGACCAGAGCGGGCAGATGGCCGAAGTCGGCTTCAGCCTGTACACCGAGCTGCTGGAACGCGCCGTGCGCAGCATCAAGCAGGGCCATCTGCCCGACATCGATGCCGGCGAAGAAGCGCGTGGCGCCGAGGTCGAGCTGCATGTGCCGGCGCTGATTCCGGACGACTACCTGCCGGATGTGCACACCCGCCTGACACTATACAAGCGCATTTCCAGCGCGCGCGACAGCGATGCGCTGCGCGAGCTGCAGGTGGAGATGATCGATCGTTTCGGCCTGCTGCCGGATGCGGCCAAGAACCTGTTCGCCATCGCCGAGTTGAAGCTGCAGGCCAGCATGCTGGGCATCCGCAAGCTGGACCTGGGCGAGAACGGTGGTCGCATCGTGTTCGAATCCAAGCCGAACATCGACCCGATGGCGGTGATCCAGCTGATCCAGAAACAACCGAACCTCTATGCCATGGACGGTCCGGACAAGCTGCGCGTCAAGCATCCGCTGCCGCTGCCCGAAGACCGCTTCAACGCCGCACGTGCGCTGCTGCTGACCCTGGCCCTGCGCTGATCGATCTCCCAGGTTCCGGTCCGCCGCGGGCGGCAGACCGGTACCCTTTCCGTTTACCGCGCCCGCGACAAGGAGTGTTGCCGTGAATCGTTTCGCCCCCCTTCTGCTCGCCACCAGCCTGGGCCTGCTGGCCGCCTGCCACAGCGGCATGAGCAACCGTGATTACCTGCTTGAGAATGTCGCCAGCTGGAACGGCACGGTCAGCATGGTCGAGCAATGGACCAACGGCCCGAACGGTGAGTCCTTCCATGCGTCGCTGCAGGATGGCAAGAGCATGCAGCAGCATCGCTTCGGCCTGAAGAACGCGCACCAGGAAATCGCCGACCGGCTGGTCTTCGTCCAGCAGTTCACCCATGGCAAGGACGCCGATGCACTGCACCAGAACCTGCTCGATTCCCTGAAGAGCACCGAACAGATGTTCGCGGTGATGGAACAGCTGGCTGCACTGCCCGATGGCTACAGCGAAGATCAGGTCACCCCGCTGCTGCAGACGCTGGATGAGGCCGTGACCAAGATGGACGAAGACATGCAGACCCTGAGCGACGCGCAGGACGCCTTCGCCAAAGCCCATCGCATCCACCTGCAGACCACCGGCTGAGCCACGCCGCCCCGGTTGCCGATGCGGCCGGGGCAACGGACACGCCGCACGACTGAACGCATGGCCCCACGCGATACCGTCGATGCGCCCCGCGCAACACCGATGCGGGTACCCTATGCGCCGCCCCGGCCCGCTCTTGCGGGCCTTTCCGTTTCCTGCGTGGCTTCGCCGCGCCGCCAGTCCCGATGCCCCAGCCCAGACCTCCCGACCTCCTGCACGCGCAGGCCTGCCTGATCGACGCCCTGTCGATGTCGCTGCAGATGCGTGATGCCTATACCCGCCACCACTGCGACCGCGTGGGCCTTCTTGCACAGCACCTCGCCCTGCACTGCGACCTGGATGAGGAGGCCTGTACGCAGGTCGGCCTGGCCGCGCGCTTCCACGATATCGGCAAGATCGGCATTCCCGACGACGTACTGCTGAGCCCGCGCCGGCACAACGATGAAGAGCGCGCGATCATGCGCGAACATCCGGTACGTGGCGAACACATCTTCCTGGCCACCGGTCGCAGCGATGCCGCGCCGGTCGCGCGCCTGATCCGTGCCCACCATGAAGCGTTCGACGGCAGCGGCTATCCCGATGGCCTGCAGGGCGAGAACATCCCGCTGGGCGCACGCATCGTCACCATCGTCGATGCTTACGATGCGATGACCAGTGCACGTCCCTATCGCGCAGCGATGGAGCATGAGACGGTGCTGCGGATACTCGATGAGCAGGCCGGTGGCACGATCGACCCCTACGTACTGCAACGTTTCCACGGCATGCTCAAGCACGAGCCGGCGCTGGCCTGAGCATTCACCGGCTGGGCTGCGCCTCGCTTGCGCAGCCGCGGCAATCCTCGCAAGCTGATCGTCGGCCAAAGACGGTCGCCTGCTTACGAGGAGTACCACCCATGAAAGGAAACACCCGCACCCCCGCACCGCTGGGACTGTTGCTGTTGGCCCTGGCGCCGTTCGCACAGGCCCAGCAGGAGGGCAACGCCTCCGCTGCCACCTGCCTCTCGCGCAGCGAGGTCACCGCCGGCACCTCACCCGCCGCGCTGATGAACGCCCTGCCCCGCTGCGTGCAGGATGGGCGCATGCAGGACGCCATCGATCTCTACAACATCGCTGGCGTATTCGCCCATTTCGATCGCCAGCGGGTCGCTGACGAAACCGGACACAGTGCCTACAACGGGCTGAAGGCGATGGCGGGTTCGGCGATGGGCGAGGAGAATCTCGGCCGCTTCGACAGCGCCTTGAAGGCGCAGCTGTCCCCCGACAAGGCACCCGCCTATGTCGCTGGCATCTGCAGCTTCAGCAAGCGCGTGGGGCCGCCCTCGTACACCCCCACCTACATGCTGGCCCATGGCATGTCCAACTTCACCGGCACGGGGGGCGGGCTGGTGCCGGGCTTCGAGCCGGCCAGCGCATGGCAGGCGACGTTGTCGCAGTACCTGAAGTGCCCGGCCTGAGCCGCAGCCGCTTGTAGGCGACCGCAATGAAAAGGCCCGGCTTGCGCCGGGCCTTCTGCTTCACGCGTTGCGGGCGATCGGTTACCAGATCACCACGCGCTTGTCGTCGGCGCGCACCATCGCATCACCGGCCTTGCACTGGAACGCAGCGGCATAGGACGGCATGTTCGACGGCGCACCGTTGGCACGGAAGTTCGCCGGTGCGTGCGGATCGGTGTTCAGGCGCACGCGCAGCTCACCGTCGGTGAAGTTGCGACGCCACACGGTGGCCCAGTTCATGAAGAAGCGCTGGTCCTGGCTGTGGCCGTCAACCTCGACGTTCGCCTTCGGGTTCTCCTTCAGCGCCATCTGCAGAGCATCGTAGGCCACGGTCAGGCCACCCAGATCACCGATGTTCTCGCCCAGGGTCAGCTTGCCCTTCACGAACACGCCCGGCACCGACTCGTAGCCGTCGAACTGCGCGACCAGCTGGTCGGTGCGCTCGGTGAAGGCCTTGCGGTCGCTGTCGGTCCACCAGTTGTCGAAGTTGCCGTTGGCGGCGAACTGGCTGCCCGAGTCATCGTAGCCGTGCATCATCTCGTGGCCGATGACCGCACCGATACCGCCGTAATTCAGCGCCGGATCGGCCTTGGCGTCGAAGAACGGCGCCTGCAGGATCGCCGCCGGGAACACGATCTCGTTCTTGGTGGCGTTGTAGTAGGCATTGACGGTCTGCGGGGTCATGCCCCACTCGGTCTTGTCCACCGGCTTGCCGACCTTGTCCAGCATGTAGCGGTAGTTGAACGCGCGCGCGGCCTGCATGTTGCCCAGGTAGCTGTCACCGTTGGTCTGCAGGCCCGTCCACTCGCGCCACTTGTCCGGGTAACCGATCTTCGGGGTGAAGCTGGCCCACTTCTCCAGCGCCTTCTTCCTGGTCTCTTCGCCCATCCAAGGCAGCTGCTCCAGGCGCGCCTTCAGCGCCACCGACAGGTTCTGCACCAGGTGCTGCATGGCCTCCTTGGATTCAGCCGGGAACACCGCATCGACATACAGCTGGCCGAGTGCTTCGCCCATGCCGCCATTGACCGACTCCAGCACGCGCTTCCAGCGCGGCTGCATTTCCTGCTGGCCGCGCAGGGTCTTGCCATAGAACTCGAAGTTGGCCTTCTCGAACTGGCTGCTCAGGTACGGCGAGGCATCATCGATGGTGTGGAAGCGCAGGTAGGACTGCCAGGTGGCGGCCGGCACGTCGGCCAGCATCTTGTCCATCTCGCTGAAGAAGCCCGGCTGGGCCAGCGAGAACTTCTGTGCGGCCGGCACCTTCAGGGTGTCGAACAGCGCGGTCCAGCTGAAGTTCGGGGTCAGCTTGTCCGCGTCGGCGGCGCTGAGCGGGTTGTAGCGCTTGGCCGGGTCACGCATCTCGATGCGCGACATCGAGGCCTTGGCCAGGCGGGTCTCGAACGCCATCACCGCCTTGGCCTGCTCCGCGGCCTGCGCGGCGTCCACGCCGGACAGGGTCAGCACCTGCGCGATATAGGCCACGTAGGCGTCGCGGATCTTGGCCTGTGATTCGTCGAAGTAATAGCCCTTCTCCGGCAGGCCGAGGCCGCCCTGGCCGACATAGGCGATGACGTTGGCCGAATCCTTGTAGTCGGCGTTGGCGAACAGCGAGAACAGCACGCCCTGGCCCTGCGCCTGGCTGTCGCGCAGGTACTGGGTGATGGCGGCGGTATCGTTCAGCGCGGTGATCTTGTCCAGCGTCGGCTGCAGCGGCGCCAGGCCGGCAGCCTCGATCTTCGCTTCGTCGTTGCCGGTCTTCCAGATGTCGCCGATCTTGGCTTCCACCGAGCCGGCCTTGGCCTGGCTGGCGGCGGCCTGCTGGACCAGCGCGTGCTGCACTTCCAGCGAGCGCTCACGAAGGATCTCGAAGCTGCCCCAGGTGGTCTGGTCGCCCGGCACCGGGTTGGCCTTCAGCCACTTGCTGTTGACGAAGCCGTTGAGGTCCGTGCATGCAGCGATGGACGGATCCAGATCGGCGCTGTTGAGCGAGATCAGCGCGGTCTTGATCTGAGACTGGTCGAACGCCGGCTTGGCGGCGTCGGCAGCGGGCGCGGTCTCGTTCTTGCCACAGGCGGCGAGCGAAGCGGCGATGGCGATGGTCAGGCCCAACGGGACCAGATTGCGGAAGTTCATGAGGCTCTCCTGCGGGTAATTCCACAGGGTAGCCGGGAAGGCCGGCAATACGGACCGGCCAAAGGTCACAGGAGTGCGCCTGTAGAGCCGAGCCCATGCTCGGCTGCTTTCTGAAAACGTCGGCAATGCATCAGCCGAGCGTGGGCTCGGCTCTACAGAAGCGAAGGCCGGCGTGCGCCGGCCCTTCGTTCTTACTTCGCCTTGCCCTGGTTGGCCACGGCTTCAGCGGCCTTGCGCGCCGCCTCCGGGTCACCCAGGTAGCGGAACGACTTCACCGTGAGGTCGTCGTTCAACTCGAACAGCAGCGGGATGCCGGTCGGGATGTTCAGCTCGAGGATTTCCTCGCGCGACACGTTGTTGAGGTACTTGTACAGCGCGCGCAGCGAGTTGCCGTGGGCGGTGACCAGCACCGTCTTGCCATCCTTCAGCTGCGGCGCGATGGCGTCGTGCCAGTACGGCAGTACGCGGTCCAGGGTGGTGGCCAGCGATTCGGTGCCCGGCAGCGCGTTGCGGTCCAGGCCGGCGTAGCGACGGTCATGGATCGGATGGCCCGGATCTTCCAGATCCATCGCCGGCGGCGGGATGTCGTACGAACGGCGCCACACCTTGACCTGGTCTTCGCCGTGCTTGGCGGCGGTCTCGGCCTTGTCCAGGCCCTGCAGGCCGCCGTAGTGGCGCTCGTTGAGGCGCCAGGACTTGTTCACCGGCAGCCAATCCTGATCAAGCTCGGCCAGCGCACCCTGCAGGGTGTGGATGGCGCGCTTGAGCACGGAGGTGTGGGCGACGTCGAACTGCAGGCCTTCCTCGCGCATCAGGCGGCCGGCGGCAGCCGCTTCCCGGCGCCCCTGCTCGGTCAGGTCGACATCGACCCAGCCGGTGAAGCGGTTGTCCAGGTTCCACTGGCTCTGGCCATGGCGCAACAGTACGAGTTTACGGGTCACTGCAGGGTCTCCAACGCGAGGAAAGGCAGGCGGCCATTGTAGCCCCGGCGCCCGCTCACCGCGCCGTGGCGGTGGGGATGTCATCCTGTGGCCGATGAATACCGTGATCGACCCCGGGCGCTGGGAAGGCAGCGTCAGTGCCGCGCGCGAGCAGCAGAAACAGCTGGCCACCCGCGTGCAGCGCCAGGACCACCTGCCCGCCACCGTGCGCTGGCTGGCCGGGCTGGATGTCGGCTTCGAGGAAGACGGCGCGATCACCCGTGCCGCGGCCGTACTGCTCGACGCGGAGACCCTGCAGCCGGTGGCGCAGGAAATCGCCCGCATCGCCACCGTCATGCCCTACATCCCGGGCCTGCTCAGCTTCCGCGAACTGCCGGCGCTGCTGGCCGCGTTGGCGCTGCTGCCACGCACGCCGGACCTGGTGTTCGTCGATGGCCACGGCATCAGCCATCCGCGCCGCCTGGGCATCGCCGCGCACCTGGGCGTGGTGACCGACCTGCCAAGCATCGGCGTGGCCAAATCGAAGCTGGTCGGCCGCTTCGTCGAGCCGGGCGCCGACGCTGGCGCGCATACGCCGTTGCTGGATGGCAGCGAGCAGCTCGGCTGGGTGCTGCGCAGCAAGCTGCGCTGCAAGCCGCTGTTCGTTGCCGGCGGGCATCGGGTCAGTGCCGATACCGCGCTGTCCTGGGTGCGGCGCACGCTGCGCGGCTATCGCCTGCCCGAGCCGACCCGGTTGGCGGATCGGCTGGCCTCGCGGCGCGACAAATAGCGGTGCAACTGGGCAATACCGCTCAGCGATGCACGTGACCGCGATGGCCCTGCGCGTCGGTGGCTGCATGATCGTGCCCGGCGTGGTCGTCATCCTTGGCCGCTGATGGCTGGCCACAGGCTTCGCCGCAATGGTCGGCTTCGATCTGCAGGGTCACGTGCTCGATGCCGAAATCATCGTGCAGGCGATCACCGAGTTCGCGACGAAGGCGGTCGGCGTCGTCGCCTTCGCGCATCACGATGTGCGCGGTCAGTGCCGGCGTGCTGGATGCCAGCGCCCACACGTGCAGGTCATGCACGTCCAACACCGCGTCGTGGTCGGACAGGCGGTCGCGCACCCTGGCCACATCCATGCCCTTGGGCACACCTTCCAGCAATACGTTGATGGCTTCGCGCATCAGCACATACGTACGTGGCAGCACCCACAGACCGATCAGCACGGCCAGGATCGGGTCGATCGGCTTCCAACCGGTCCATTGGATCAGCAGCGCACCGGCAATCACCGCCACCGAGCCGAGCATGTCGGCCCACACTTCCAGGTAGGCGCCCTTCACGTTGAGGCTCTCGCCGCTGCCGGCCTGCAGCAGGCGCATGGAGATCATGTTGATCACCAGACCGACCGCAGCGATCACCAGCATGCCGGTGGAGGCGATCTCCTGCGGCTGGCGGAAGCGACCGATGGCTTCCCACAGGATGTAGCCGGCAACCACGAACAGCATGGCGCCATTGATCATCGCGCCCAGTGCTTCAAGGCGCGCATAACCGTAGGTGCGGCGTGCATCCGGCGGACGCCGGCTCAGCCGCACGGCCACCAGCGCGATCATCAGCGCCAGGGTGTCGGTGGCCATGTGCGCGGCATCGGACAGGAGCGCCAGGCTGTTGGTCCAGAACGCACCGACCACCTCCACCACGAGGAAGGTGGAGGTCAGGCCGAGCGCCCACCACAAGGGTTTCTCGTGGCGGATCTCGGATGGCAGGTGATCGTGGTCGTGACCCATGGCAACAGCTCCTTTGCGATGGAGGCAGGCTACGCCGACGGGCGTTGGGAAACTATCACGGTGTTTATAACATTGCGGAGTCCGCGAGGCGGGTTGCTGCAGCTTGCGCCCATGCCAGGCCACACTATGATGACCGCATCCCCCTGGACGGGGACGGGCAGACGGGTCGCCTCGGCTCTGTTGCCCCAATGGACATACCAGCACAAGGAATCCGGAACATGTGGACCACCAAAACACCTTGGATCGCCGTCGCCGCAGCCTGCGCGCTTGGCATTGTCGCAAACGCCTCGGCCAAGACCTGCCAGCAGAATTTCCGTTCGGTAGGCGACCCCCGCAATGGGCAGTTCTTCACCTCCGAGGTCACCCTACCCGGGCTGAAGCCCCGAAGTGCGCTGGGCCAGCTGCGCAAGACGGCACTTGATGAGGGCAACAACTTCGTCAGTGGTGACGTCATAACCGAGACCGAAGGACAGATGTATGTCCTGCAGACCGACACGAAGATGCCCCTGGTCAGCATCATCACCGCCTCCAATGGAGGCACCGTGGTGGTCGGCACCAAGCTGTCACGCGGGCAGACCGCCAAGGAAGAGGACGCTCGCAGCGCGCTGTGTGGTTGGCTGGACAAGCTCAAGACCGGCGCGGAGGGCGAGGCGATCGCCGAAGCCGTGCGTGTCTCCAGCGGTTTCGACAAGCCGATCCAGGCCACCGCGGTCGGCATGTCCACCGAAATGGGCAAGGACTCCAAACGGCTGCAACGGGAGATCAACACCGCACCGCTCAGAGCGCTGTTTTCCGGCACCAGCACCGCACCGGACACCGACGCGATGTACCAGCCATTACTCGTCAAGTATTTCGGTCGTCGTTTCGTCATCGATGGCCAGGTCTACACAGCCCAGCCCAACCGCTTCAGCAAAACCATCGAAGTAGGCTATCTGGTGACCAAGATGAAGGGCATCGGTGGCATCGGTGGGCGCCAGTCGAACGGCGACAACAACGCCAACTTCACCGTGCACTGCGCACTGGCCGCGGATCAGATGGCGCTGGGCACCACCCTGCGCGAGAATGACTGGGTGAAGCTGGAAGGTGTGGTCGACAAGATGGATACCGGCGGCGTGCACCTGCGAGATTGCCGTCAGGTGAAGTGAACCACCAGGCCGCGCCGGGGATCGCCCGGCGCAGCCCCGCATCGGATCAGAACCCGAAACGCAGGCTCGCCCAGTACGCGCGACCGGGTTCGTTGTAGGTCGCCGCACCGGCATCACTGCTGTTGGCCTCGCGGAACAGGCGCTTGTCGGCCAGGTTGTTGACGCCGAAGCCCACGCTGACCGTGTCGGTCACCTTGTAGCGCGCGCTCACGCCCCAGACGTTGTACGCGCCGCGGGTCTGCAGCACGGTGGACGCATCGCAGTTGGCCGTGCAGCGCGGGTCGTTGTTGATGTTGGTCGTGGCCGGTTCCTGCTTGCCGTAGAAGGTGCCGGTCAGCAGCAGCGACAGCTGCTCGGTGGCCTGCCAGTCCAGCATGGTGTTGACGGTGTACTTGGGAATCACCGACAGCGGCTGGCCGGTGCTCTTGTTTTCGTTCTCCACCATGTAGGTGAAGTTGTTGCTCCACTTCAGGCGATCGCCCTGCTCGCCCAGCAGCGGAATCACCAGGTTGCCCTCGAGCCCCTGCACGATGGCCTTGGGTGCGTTTTCCCAGCGGAAAATGCGGCCCTTGCTGTCGGCCGTCAGGCCGATCTGGGTGTAGCCGGCCTGGATCTTGTCCTTGTAGTCATTGTGGAAATAGGTCAACGAGGCCTGCCAGCCGCTCTGCGGTGCCCACTCCACGCCCAGTTCCTTGTTCAGGCTGGTCTCTGCCTTGAGATCTGCATTGCCCCGCATGTAGCAGCCGGCGCCGAGGCTCGGCAATGCGTTGGGGCAGCCGTTGCCACGGGTGTAATACAGATAGTCGGGGTTGGACTGATACAGGTTCGGCGCCTTGAACGCGCGTGCGATGCCGCCCTTCACCACCCAGTCACTGTTGAGCCTGAACTGCGCGTTGAGGCTCGGGCTGGTGTTGTTGCCGAACTGGCTGTGATGGTCGAAGCGCAGGCCCGGGGTCACGATCCAGCGTTCGCCCAGGTAGATGTTGTCTTCCACGTAGACAGCGGTGGTCTGTGCATCGGACTTGCCGCGTGCGCGATCGGCCGAAAGGCCCGGAATGCCCCCCCCGCTGCTGCTGGACTGGCTCATGGAATACGGATCGGTCAACCGGCTGTCGAGGTATTCGAAGCCCAGCGTCCACACGTTCTCGGCGCCGCCGAGGGTGGTCGGGAAGCTGACCTCGCCGTCCAGCTGGTAGTTGCGCAGGCGCGACGTCGACCAGTCAGCGCCGTTGAAGCTGCCTTCCGGGCCACCGGCCAGGCCTTCGTTGATGCGCGAATTGTTGACCCCTTCCACCGCTGCCGTCAGCCGCGAGCTGACATCGCCCCAGCGTCCGCGATGGGTGATCGCGCCGGTGCTGCGGTACATGCGGTTGGTTTCGGCCTGCTGCTCGGCCAGCGCGGCCAGGTCGACGCCGGTGGAGGTTCCGGTGGTGCTGACCGCACGGTCGCCGGCATAGATGTTGCCCTGGCGGCTGGTGCCGGCCTCGAATTCGACCACCTGGTTGGCGGTCACGTCCCAACGCAGCAGCGCGTTGACATCGCGGTTCTTGACGCCTTCGCGGCCCGCCGGCGGTACCGCGTTGGCAGCGGTGGCGAAGTTGCGGTTGAGATCCAGCGAATCGGCATCGGTCTTGTTGAGGTTGCCGTACAGCCGGAACGACAGCGTGTCGGTCATCGGCCCGCTCAGCTGCAGGCCGACGCGCTTGCTGCCACCCTCGGCACTGTGTTCGGGCACCAGGCCGTACAGGTCAACCGCGCCGGTCAGGTCGCCGGTCGGGCGCTTGGTGATGATGTTGACCACGCCACCGGAGGCACCCGAGCCATAGCGCGCCGCCGCCGGGCCGCGCAGTACTTCGATGCGCTCGATCATTTCCGCCGGCACCCAGTTGGTATCGCCGCGCGTGTTGCGCTCGCCACTGCGGCCCATGCGCACCGCGTCGCGTGCACCCACGCGCTTGCCGTCGATCAGGATCAGGGTATTTTCCGGGCCCATGCCGCGCAGATCGATCTGCCGGTTGTTGCCGTACTGGCCCGACGCGCTGTTGCCGGTCAGATTGACGCCAGGCATCGTCCGCAGCAGTTCGGCGATGTCGTTGACCGGCGGCCGCTTGGCGATGTCTTCAGCAGTGATGGTGGAGGTGCCCAGCGCCTGCCGCGCGATCTGCGAGGCGGTGACATGCACGGTATCGATATCGGTGGCATCGGTTTCCGCATGCGCGGTAACCGTACCGGCAGCCAGCAGCGTGGCGACGGCAAGCGCCAGCGGGCGCGGTGAAAGAGTGTGTGCAGGCATGTTCTGGACCTTCTGGCAGGGCAGCGGAAGCCTCTGGCATAGGGCACGAGGCGGCGACGGGGGAGGAGGAACGATCGCTGCGGGATGCCCGCAGGTCGGTTCCTGCCGTCATTTTTTCACAAATGCGAGTGATTCTCAAATGCGTCAACGCATTGCGACATCTGCCGGCATGTGCTCTGCGCGGGTTTTTCGGCCTGCATGGCGCTTAAACTGGCCGGCTTACCTGCCATCAACCGTCGACAGCTGCGGCCGATACCGTGGTCTGTTGTGCGCCGATAGAGATCGACGTGGATACACCCCAACTGGACGAAGCCAGCCAACCGCTGGCTCAGGCCTGGCAGCAGTGCCTGCTGCAGGCCGGCCCCGCCGCCGCTGCATTGCTGCATGCCGTAGCCGCCGATGCACCGCCGACGCTGGCACGGCGCTTCTACGAAGTGCTGCTGCAGGACACGCGTGCGCGCCGCTTCCTGTCCCATGAACAGGTCAAGCAGCGCCTGCAACCGGCGATGCAGCGCTGGCTGGCGCAGCTGCTGACCACCGATGCGGATGGCATTGCCGCTACGGTCGCCGCACAGCGGGTGATCGGCGATGTGCATGCGCGGGTCGGCATTCCGGTTGACCTGGTGACTCGCGGAGCACGCGTGCTCAAGCACGAGCTGTTCGTGCGCCTGCGCGCCGACGCCCATGACAGCGACACCGCCTTCGCCGCCATCGATTGCCTCAGCGCGATCATGGACATCGCCATGGAGGGCATGACCCTGGCCTATACGCATGCCCGCGAGCGCTCGTCGCGCACCGATGCAGCGTACCGGCTGTTCTCGCTGGTGCAGAACGTCAGCACCGAGCGCGAGCGCCAGCGCGCCCTGCTGCTGGATTGGGAAAACAGCCTGCTGTACACCCTCGCCGGCCATGCGACAGGCGCCGACAACGCCAGTCTGGCGACCTCGGAATTCGGCCTGTGGTTCACCCACAAGGGCATTCCCAGCTTCGGCGAAAGCAGCGAGACGCAGCAGGTCGGCGGCTTGATGGCACGCATCGACAGCAGCCTGCAGCGCGCCACGGATGAAGATCCGGCACGGCGTCTGACCGCCCTGCCGGCGATCCGTGAAGACCTGGCCACCATCCGCAACCTGATGACCCTGCTGTTCGAACGCATCGGCGAACTGGATGCGGGCAGCGATGCGCTGACCAACCTGCTCAACCGGCGCTTCCTGCCGACCGTGCTGCGCCGTGAGATCGAATTGTCCACGCGCAACCACACGCCGTTCTCGCTGTTGTTGCTGGACCTGGATCACTTCAAGGCGATCAACGATGGCCACGGCCACGACGCCGGCGACCGCGCACTGCAGCACGTTGCCGCCCTGCTCGGCCAGCAGACCCGTGGCAGCGACTACCTGTTCCGCTACGGCGGCGAGGAGTTCGTGGTGGTGCTGGTGGCGGCGAGCGAATCGCAGGCGGAGGTGATTGCCGAAAGCCTGCGTCGGCAGATCGCACAATCGCCGATCTCCCTACCCAATGGACAGACGTTGGGGCTGACCGCCAGCATCGGCGTGGCCGGACACGATGGGCATCCCGATTACGAGCGGCTGATGGCGCGCGCCGACGCGGCGATGTATGCCGCCAAGCGACAGGGCCGCAACCGTGTGGTGGTGGCCGACGAAGCGTTGCCGGAGGCACCCGGGCGACGCGCGCTGCAACGTTGAGCCTGCAGCGCGCGCGGCA
>NZ_JBHZOP010000131.1:0-6604 GCF_042787595.1 Stenotrophomonas sp. YIM B13575
GTGGGGCGGTGTGGGTTGGCAGGACACGCCGTAAACCCATCCCTGGGGGCTCGATGGCGCCATCCATGGCGCCAACGGTCCTGCCAACCCACATCGCCCCACCCCTGACAGTTTCCCGGTGACGGTCAGTGAACTGCGATTGCTGGTAGGTGTCGACCTTGGTCGACACGCTTGATCCACGCCATGCGTGGATGCGAGCGAAGCGACCAGCATTTGATTTTGATTTTCTTTTTTCTTCTCCGTGGCTGGACGGCACACGGAAACTTTCAGAGGTCGGGCGGGTGGGTTGCGCAGGACCGTTGGCGCCATGGATGGCGCCATCGAGCCTCCAGGGACGGATTCACGGCGTCCCCCGCGAACCCACCCCGCCCGGCCAAGCGCGGCTTTTGAATTTGCTTCTGCCTTACGCAACCAACCAACCAACAGCCACGAGGGGCTGCGCCGTTGGCTGGAACAACCTGTTACCCGAACGGGGAATGTCACCGTAACGACAGCATGCGATCCTGACCGCCTTGATCCCTGCCAGCGAGAACGCCCGCATGACCACCATCATCGCCCCGCGCGTACACGACATCGGCGGCCTGGAAGTGCGCCGTGCAGTGCCCACCCTGCAGGCCCGCAGCATCGGCTCGTTCGTGTTCGTCGACCAGATGGGCCCGGCACTCATGCACCCCGGTACGGCCATCGACGTGCGCCCGCATCCGCATATCGGCCTGGCCACCGTCACCTACCTGTGGTCGGGCGCCATCGGCCACCGCGACACGCTGGGTTCGGACCAGGTGATCCGCCCCGGTGACGTCAACTGGATGACCGCCGGCCGCGGCATCGCCCATTCCGAGCGCACGCCACAACCGGACCGCGACCACGACAACCCGATCCACGGTATGCAGACCTGGGTGGCGTTGCCGAAGTCGCATGAGGAAATCGAACCGGCGTTCTACCACCACGCGGCCGCCACGCTGCCCGAGCAGCGTCGCAACGGCGCCTGGCTGCGGGTGATCGCCGGACGCGCCTATGGCGAGGAGTCGCCGGTCAAGGTGTTCGCCGATACGCTCAACGTGGCGATCGATCTCGACCCGGATGCAGAGATCGACATCGATGACGGTCACCGCGAGCGTGCGCTGTACATCCTCGAAGGCGAAGCGCAACTGGATGGCGTGGACATTCCCGCCCAGCACCTGGTGATTCCCGAAGCCGGTGCGCGTGGCCGCCTGCGCGCGAAGACGCCGGTAAAGGCGATGCTGTTCGGCGGCGAGCCGCTGGATGGGCCGCGCCATCTGTGGTGGAACTTCGTGTCCAGCTCGAAGGAACGCATCGAGCAGGCCAAGCACGACTGGGAAGCCGGGCGTTTCGGCACCATTCCCGGCGACGACAAGGAATTCATTCCCCTGCCCGAGCATTGAGCATCGCGTGTTGCACACATCCGAGGGTGTATCCCTGCACCCGGCGTTGACGCTACAGTCACCCGCTGATCACTGAAATGTGACATAAATCACACTTTCGACCGTCAAAGGAGTGCAACACATGAGCATGGGTAAACGCTTGTCCGCCGAGTTCCTCGGCACGTTCTGGCTGGTTCTGGGTGGCTGTGGCAGTGCCGTGCTCGCCGCCAAGTTCGGTGGCGACGGCAATCCGCTGGGTATCGGTTTCCTCGGCGTGGCGCTTGCCTTCGGCCTGACCGTGGTGACCGGCGCCTATGCGTTCGGCCATATCTCCGGCGCGCACTTCAACCCGGCAGTCAGCGTCGGGCTGTGGGCTGGCGGCCGCTTCCCGACCAAGGATCTGCTGCCCTACATCATCGCCCAGGTGGCCGGCGGCCTGCTGGCCGGCTTCATCCTGCTGCAGATCGCCTCCGGTGCCAGCGGCTTCGCCATTGATGGCAGCCAGGCCGGTGCGTTCGCCAGCAACGGCTATGGTGCGCTGTCGCCCGGTGGCTACAGCGTGGCAGCCGCGTTCCTGTGCGAAGTGGTGCTCACGGCGGTGTTCCTGATCGTGATCATGGGCGCGACCCATGGCAAGGCGCCGGCGGGCTTCGCGCCGCTGGCCATCGGTCTGGCCCTGACCCTGATCCACCTGATCAGCATTCCGGTCACCAATACCTCGGTGAACCCGGCCCGCTCCACGGCGGTGGCCTTCTTCGCCGGCAGCGGCGCCACCGGCCAGCTGTGGCTGTTCTGGGTCGCCCCGCTGCTGGGCGGTGCGATCGGCGGCATCATCTACAAGTGGATCGGCAACGACCGCTGAGCCGTGACCGTGCCATTGCGGCCGCGCTCCGGCCGCAATGGTTACGGATGTAACCGCGATTTGTGCGATCGCTCACGTTCCGTTAAGGTCTGGTCATCCGCCCGTGCTTGTGCCGGGCAGGACGGCATCCGGGGATGGGATGCCTCGGCCGCCGGTGACGCCGGCGGTGCCAACGACACGCCACCTTGGGGGATGCATGAAGTTCGCGCCTGTTGTTTTGTCGAGCCTGCTGTTCGTTGCGGCGTCTGCCTGCGCGCAGGCCCCGGTCGAATGCCCTTCGTTGCCCGCCAGCAGCGGCCTGCAATGGCAGCAGCAGGCACAGTCCGGTTTCCTGGTCTGCCGCGCGGCCACCAGTGATGGTCGTGAAGTGCTGAGCCTGATGCTCAGCCAGCGCGATCCGGGCATTCCGCTGACCCGCTCGCTGCGCCAGGAAAAGGGCAGCTTTGCCGGTGAATCGATGTACTGGTACCAGCCGGATCTTGGCGGCCAGCAGCCGCCGGGCTATGCCGAGCGCCGCATCAGCGTGGTCAAGCTGGACAAGGGCCGCTACGCGCAGATCGCGCTGTATCCTGACAGTTCGCAGGAACTGGGCACGCTGCAGCAGCTTGCGCAGGGCATGAACCTGACGCCGTCTGCCGTGGCCGACGGCCGCTGAGAGGGTGCGGGGATGACTGCTTGGCAGCGTCCCCGCAGGATCCGGCACACCCGGCATCCGCCGGGCATGGCCCGGCGCTACCGCTCAGAACCTGCCTTCCTGGAAATCAACGAAAGCCTGCATCAGTTCTTCGCGGGTGTTCATCACGAACGGGCCGTGGCGCATCACCGGCTCGCGCAGCGGTCGACCCGCCACCAGGATCAACCGCGCACCGTCAGCACCTGCCGACAGATGCAGCTGCTCGCCGCCGCCCAGCACCGCCAGTTCCTGCCGTGCCACGTCGCGCGCAGCATCCTGCTCACCCACCGTCAGCCCGCCTTCGAACACATAGACGAACGCGTTGTGGCCTTCCGGCAGCACATACGTCCAGGCGCGGTCGGCGGCCAGTTCGATATCCAGGTACAGCGGATCGGTGGCGGGCTGCGCGATCGGGCCCGCCGTGCCATCGACCGTGCCGGCGATCACCTTGACCTGCACGCCTTCGGCCGGCCGCACCACCGGAATCTTTTCCGGAGCGAATTCCTGGTACTTCGGCGCGGTCATCTTGTCGCGCGCCGGCAGGTTCACCCACAACTGGAAGCCGCGCATCTGCCCGCTTTCCTGCTCGGGCATCTCCGAATGCACCAGGCCACGGCCGGCGGTCATCCACTGCACGCTGCCCGGGGTCAGCAGGCCTTCGTTGCCGTGATTGTCGCGATGCCGCATGCGGCCATCGAGCATGTAGGTAACGGTCTCGAAACCACGATGCGGATGCTCCGGGAAACCGGCGATGTAGTCCTCGGCGCGATCGGTGCCGAATTCATCGAGCAGCAGGAACGGATCGAGGTCGGGCAGCGACGGGCCGCCGATGACCCGGGTCAGGCGAACACCGGCACCGTCGGAGGTGGGCATGCCACGGATGGTGCGCAGGACGCGGACCGGCTCGGGAAGGCTCATGGTGACTCCTGTTGGATGGATGCCGGTAAAAATGGACGCTGCAGCGCGCAACGCCAATGGATGCCGTCGCAACCGATTGTTCCATCCCTGGTGTTCGCCGCGCGTCATGTCCGCACGCCGGCACCGCCTGCGTTGTGGGCAGCGAGGAAACATCGCCACCTGCCACACCCATGTACGACCAAAGTACTACCGCAGAATGGTCCCGTGCACATTGACCCTGCCAGGGGCACGCGGGACTCTTTGCCTGTCTTTCCGGGAGAGAGCACCTCATGAAAGGTTTTTCCAAAATAGGCTGGGCGGCCCTCGCCCTGCTCGGCGCGTTCTGCCTGGGTACGGTGGCGCTGCGGCGCGGTGAGCACATCAACGCGTTGTGGATCGTGGTGGCGGCGGTATCGCTGTACCTGGTCGCCTACCGCTTCTACAGCCTGTTCATCGCCGACAAGGTGATGCAGCTCGATCCGACCCGGGCCACCCCGGCGGTGATCAACAACGATGGCCTGGATTACGTGCCGACCAACAAGCACGTGCTGTTCGGCCACCACTTCGCCGCCATTGCCGGTGCTGGTCCGCTGGTCGGCCCGGTGTTGGCCGCGCAGATGGGCTACCTGCCCGGCCTGCTGTGGCTGGTGGTCGGCGTGGTGCTGGCCGGCGCGGTGCAGGACTTCATGGTGCTGTTCCTGTCCAGCCGCCGCAACGGCCGCTCACTGGGTGACCTGGTGCGCGAGGAGATGGGCCAGGTGCCCGGTACCATCGCCTTGTTCGGTGCCTTCCTGATCATGATCATCATCCTGGCCGTGCTGGCGATGGTGGTGGTCAAGGCGCTGGCGGAAAGCCCGTGGGGCATGTTCACGGTGATCGCCACGATGCCCATCGCGATCCTGATGGGCGTGTACATGCGCTACATCCGGCCGGGCAAGATCGGTGAGATCTCGGTGGTGGGCCTGGTGCTGCTGCTGGCCGCGATCTGGTTCGGTGGCAAGGTGGCGGCAGACCCGACCTGGGGCCCAGCCTTCACCTTCACCGGCACCCAGATCACCTGGATGCTGATCGGCTACGGCTTCGTCGCCTCGGTGCTGCCGGTGTGGCTGCTGCTGGCCCCCCGCGATTACCTGTCGACCTTCCTGAAGATCGGCACGATCATCGCGCTGGCCATCGGCATCCTGGTGGTGATGCCGGAACTGAAGATGCCGGCGCTGACCCAGTTCGCTGCCAGCGGCGACGGCCCGGTGTGGAAGGGCGGGATGTTCCCGTTCCTGTTCATCACCATCGCCTGCGGCGCGGTGTCGGGCTTCCATGCACTGATCTCTTCGGGTACCACACCGAAGCTGCTGGCCAATGAAGCGCACATGCGCTACATCGGCTACGGCGGCATGTTGATGGAGTCGTTCGTAGCGGTGATGGCACTGGTGGCCGCCTCGATCATCGATCCGGGCATCTACTTCGCCATGAACAGCCCGGCGGCGGTAATCGGTGCCGACGCGGCCTCGGCCGCGCACTACATCACCAATACCTGGGGCTTCACCATCACCCCCGAACAGCTGACGGCCACGGCCGCAGCGATCGGTGAACCGACCATCCTGCATCGTGCCGGTGGTGCGCCGACGCTGGCGGTGGGCATCGCGCAGATCCTGCATGAGGCGATCCCCAGCAGCAGCGACGCGATGATGGCGTTCTGGTACCACTTCGCCATCCTGTTCGAAGCACTGTTCATCCTCACCGCTGTGGATGCGGGTACCCGTGCCGGTCGCTTCATGCTGCAGGACCTGCTCGGCAACTTCATTCCTGCACTGAAGAAGACCGAGTCGTGGACCGCGAACATCATCGGTACTGCCGGCTGCGTGGCGCTGTGGGGCTACCTGCTGTACACCGGCGTGGTCGATCCGTTCGGCGGCATCCAGACGTTGTGGCCGTTGTTCGGCATCTCCAACCAGATGCTGGCAGGCATCGCGCTGATGCTGGGCACGGTGGTGCTGTTCAAGATGAAGCGTGACCGTTACGCGTGGGTCACTGCGGTGCCTGCAGTGTGGCTGCTGATCTGCACCACCTATGCCGGCTTCATCAAGATCTTCGACAGCAACCCGGCGCAGGGCTTCCTGGCCCAGGCACACAAGTTCCAGGACGCCCTGGCCAGCGGCACCATCACCGCACCGGCGAAGTCGGTCGCACAGATGCAGCAGATCGTGGTCAACGCCTACGTCAACACCGGCTTGACTGCGCTGTTCCTGCTGGTGGTGGCGTCGGTGCTGGTGTATTCGATCAAGACGATCGTGGCGGCGCGCCGCAATCCGCAGCGCAGCGACCGCGAGACCCCGTACGTGGCCCTCAAGCCGCACGAAATGGTGGACCTGTAATGAGTACGCAACTGGTTCCGGTGGGGCAGTACCAGGCGCATCGCCGCCTGTGGCGACGCCTGGTGCAGACGGCACGGCTGTGCTGCGGCATTCCCGACTACGACAACTATGTGCGGCATGTGCGGGAGAAGCATCCGGACCGCGAGCCGATGGACTACAAGACGTTCTTCCGCGAGCGGCAGGAAGCGCGGTATGGCGGGCGCAACGGTGGTCGCTGCTGTTGAGGTTCTCGGTGGGTGCCGGGCTTGCAGCCCGGCGCCCGCAGAAGCGACGGCAACTGCAACGGCAACGGACGAAGCGTCGGCTCTGGGTTTCTGTTGGGTTGGCGGGGCGGTGTCGGATTGCGGGGACGCCGCAAGTACGTCCCTGTAGGCTTGGCAGCCGCATCCATGCGGCTGACACCCCGCAATCCGACACC
>NZ_JBHZOP010000132.1:0-11326 GCF_042787595.1 Stenotrophomonas sp. YIM B13575
GCCGACCGTTGGTCGGCACGACAGAGTGCCACCGTGCCGACCAACGGTCGGCACCCACCGCCTCAGCCGCCGCGCAGTTCCGCCAGCTGGGCCTGCAGCTCGGCCACGGCCGCTTCCAGCTGGGCCACGCGTTCGGCCAGGCCGGGCTCGGCCGACTCGGCACTGCCGCCACTGCTGGCGTACTTCGCTGCCAACGCCGCGCCGTCCACTTCACCGCACAGCAGGTGCATGTAGCGGTCCTCGCGCTGGCCGCTGACGCGCGGCAGCACCACCAGCAGGGCACGCTGCTGCAGGCGTTCGATCGCGTGGCGGGCTTCGTCGGTATCGGCGAAGCGATGCAGGCGCTCGGCACGGGTGACCAGTTCGCCCAGGGTCTGCGGCCCGCGCAGCAGCAGCAGGGCCAGCAGCACGGTCTGCTGCCGGGTCAGGTCCAGCGCGCTCTGCAGGCGGTGCTCGTAGCGGTCGGCGCGCGAGGAGAAGTGCTGGCGGGCCAGGCCCAGGGTCTCCAGCTGGCGCAGCGCATGCTCCACGCTGCCGGCGCTCACGTTCATCACCGGCTCGCGGGCGGTCTTCTGGTTGGCGGCCGATTGCGCGGCGTTGACCGTCAGTGGGTAGGTGTCCGGGGTGGTGGCTTCCTTCTCCACCAGGCAGCCCAGCAGGCGGGCCTGTACGGCATCCAGCAGCGGAACGTCGGGGGTCTGGGCAGGATCGGTCATGGCGGCTTCCGGAAGACAACAGGTCAACCACCAAGCATAGCCGTCCCGGCGGTGCCTTTGCCGGTAAAATGGGCCGGTATATCTGATTGCCGGTGAATCCATGCGTCGTCCTGTGTCCCTGTCTTTGACCCTGCTCGCCACCGCGGCGCTGGGCCTGTCCGCCTGCAAGCGCGTGGAAGCGCCTGCCGAAGCCGCCACCCCGCAAGCGCCGGCCGCTGCCGCCAAGGCCGACGGCGCGCTTGACGCGACCGCCAACGACAACCTCAATGCCGTGCTGTGGATGCAGCGCGCGCAGGAATACAAGGCGATCACCGAGCAGACCTACCGCGCGGCCGCCGACCACCTGGACGTCGCGCTGAAGGAAGCCCACTGGGATGCGCTGGTGCCGGAAGAGCGCGGCAACGAGGCCAAGGGCCTGAAGCCGGCCGTGGTGCTGGACGTGGATGAGACCGTGCTGGACAACTCGCCTTACCAGGCGCGCCTGGTGCGTGACGGCAAGGAATACGACGAACTCAGCTGGGACCAGTGGGTTGCCGAAAAGAAGGCCAAGGCCATTCCCGGCGTGGTCGATTTCGCCAAGGCGGCCAACGCCAAGGGCGTGACCCTGCTGTACATCTCCAACCGCGCCGTGCACCTGAAGGACGCGACCCTGGCCAACCTGCGCGAGCAGGGCCTGCCGGTGGCCGATGACAGCGTGTTCCTCGGCTTGGGCACCGTGGTCGAAGGCTGCGAGCAGGCCGGCAGCGAGAAGAACTGCCGCCGCCGCCTGGCCGGCCAGAAGTACCGTGTGCTGATGCAGTTCGGCGACCAGCTGGGTGACTTCGTGGAAGTGACCGCCAACACCAATGATGGCCGCGACGCGCTGCTGCAGCAGTACCACGACTGGTTCGGCGAGCGCTGGTGGATGCTGCCCAACCCGACCTACGGCGGCTTCGAGCCGGCGCAGTTCAACAACGATTACGCGCAGTCGCGCCAGGCCCGCCACGACGCCAAGCGTGCCGCGCTGGACTACGCGCCGTGAGCCGCGCCCCGCTGCCGCTGCGTGACGACGAGCGTCTGATCTTCGCGCTGGACGTGCCTGACCGCGTGCAGGCGCTGGAGTGGGTCGACCGCCTTGGTGACAGCGTGGCGTTCTACAAGATCGGCATGGAACTGCTCGCCTCCGGTGAGTACTTCCAGGTACTGGACGAACTGGCGCGCCGCGACAAGCGGGTGTTCGTCGACCTGAAGTTCTTCGATATCCCCGCCACCGCCGCGGCGGTGATCAAGCGCCTGGCGCAGTGGCCGGTCAGCTACGCCACCATCCACGGCTGGCACCCGGCGATGATGGAGGCCTGCGCGGCCGCCAACGGCGGCGACATGCGCTTGTTGGCGGTGACCGTGCTGACCTCGATGGGCCGCCCGGACCTGGCGCAGATGGGCATCGACCGCGAGCCGGTGGAGGTCGTGGTCGAGCGCGCGCTGGCCGCACAGGCTGCGGGCATCGACGGCGTGATCGCTTCCGGCCAGGAAGCGGGTCCGATCCGTGCCGCGACCGGCGCCGGTTTCTCGATCGTCTGCCCGGGCATCCGCCCCGGTGGTCCGGTCGGCGATGACCAGAAGCGCACCGTGGGGGTGGCGCAGGCGTTTGCCGATGGCGCCGATGCCATCGTGGTCGGTCGTCCGATCCGCCTGGCGACCGATCCGCAGGCCGCAGCACGGGCGATCCAGCAGGAAATCGCGACGGCTTTGGCCGCGCGCTGATCCCCGCTCCGACGGCGGTCACGCTGGCACTACGAACGCCATCCCGCCGAATGCGGGATGGCGTTCGCATTTGTGCCTGTTGCCCTGACGCACCCGACCCCAGCCCGGGAAACTGTGCGCCACATCGCGCTGCGCGGTTGGAGCGGCCTCTATCACTCGATGCACCAGCACGGACCGCGGCCGTGCCGGTTCCAACCATCGACAGAGGAATACACGGATATGTATCGCAGCCCCTCTTTGCTGTTCGGCAGCCTGTTGGCCGCCGCCATCGTCTTTCCCGCTGCGGCGGCACCCCAGCCCCGCGAAGCGCCGCGCATCATCGGCGGCGAGGCTGCCAGGCCCGGCGACTACCCGTTCATGGTCAGCATCCAGCGCCTGTCGTTCGGTGACAGTGACCACGGTCGCCACTGGTGTGGCGGCACGCTGATTTCCCCCTCATGGGTGCTGACGGCCTCGCACTGCGTGGACGGCGATCGCCCCGCTGATCTGGCCGTGCTGGGTGGCGTCACTGCGCTGTCGACCGAACCGTCGGCACGCGCATCCAACGTCACGGCCATCCACATGCATCCGGCGTTCAACAGCGGCAATTCGCTGGAGCATGACGTCGCCCTGATCCATCTGGGTACGCCGTTGGCCGATGCGCAGCCGGTGGCGCTGCGGTTGCGGCCCGATGCCAGCTATCTGAAGCCCGGCAGGCAGTTCACGGTGATCGGCTGGGGCGACACCGATATCACCGACGGGCGGCTCTATCCCACCCAGCTGCAGACGGTGCAGACCCCGTTTGTGCCCTTCGCCGAGTGCCAGCAGGCGTATGCAGGCGAGTTGGCACGCGGCAAGGTCATCTGCGCCGGCCGCGAGGGGGTCGACAGCTGCCAGGGCGATTCCGGCGGTCCGCTGCTGCTGCGCCTGCGCGAGGGCTGGACCCAGTTCGGTGTCGTCAGCTGGGGCGAAGGCTGCGCGCTGGCCGGGTATCCCGGCGTTTATGCCCGAATCGCCGAAAAACATGCCGTAGATTTCATAGAAGCGGTCTGGAAACGCGATTGATTCAATGAAATCAATGGGTTGAGTGATGTTTTGTCATGTGTTGCGTTAACTTTGCGGGCAGCGTAGGATCGCCGCCATCCGGTCTTCGGGCCGGACATGCGCCACAACACTGTCCACCGGCCTTGCGCCGGTTTGAAGAGTCTGCGATCCCTGTGATCCGGGCTCTTTTTTTTGTCCGTCCGGTGCGGGCAGGACCCGTCGGCGCATGTCGTGAATCCACCGCGCAGCGCAGGCCATGGCGGAAACCGTGACGCCCCGGCTTGCCGCTGTCATGTCGCAGGCCGCAAGATGCGGACCGGTCCGGGGAGTCCGATTGCATGAGCGTGGTAGTGCGAGGAAGGTCTGCGCGGGGATGGGGGTTGGCGGCCATGCTGCTGCTGGCCATCGCCGCGTGCCGTGAATCCGGCAGTGATCCGGCCGCCGCGCCGGCCGAACCTGTCGCCGCCGTACAGGCGATGGCGCAACGGCTGGCCGAGGACGACCTGGTCGGCTACGCAAAACTGTCGGTGCCGCCCAGCCAGTACCAGCGCCTGCAGCAGGCCTGGGCCGATGGCCACAGCCAGTGGCCGCTGACCGGACTGCCGCTCGGCGACCAGCTGCTGCCGATGCTGGCGGCGCTGCGCGAGCCCGGCGCCACCGTGCAGCTGCAGCACAGTTTTGACCGCCAGCTGGCCGGCCAGGCCCGCGCCGTGCGCCAGGCCGCGCAGTCGATGGGCAACTTCGGTGTGCAGTACCTGCGGCACCAGAAGGGCTACACGCCTGGCCAGCAGGCGCATTACATCCAGCTGGTGCAGACCCTGGCCGCGTGGGCCCAGGACGCGCCGATCAGCGACCGCGCCAGGGCCCGCAGCAGCATCGCCGCGCTCGTCGGTGCCGCGGCCCAGGTCGGCTTCCAGGACGACGCCGGCCTGCAAGCTGCGGGGATGGAAGGCAGCCTGCAGCAGCTGGCGCCGTTCATCCACACGGTCAAGGCTGTGCTGGCCAGCTACGGGCTGGGCGTGGACGAGGCGCTGCGCAGCGTGCGCGGCGAGCTGTTGTCGGTGGAAGGGGACAACGCCCTGGTGCGCCTGCAGTACGAGCTTGCCGGCCGCGCAATGACCGTGCAGGTGCCGCTGAGCCGGCGCGAGGGCCACTGGTACCTGACCCGCACCCTGGCCGATACCGACGCCCTGTTGCGCCAGGCCGATGCCGCCCGCGCCGCCGCTGCTCCGGACCCTGTGCCCGCCCCCGCAACCGATGGGGAAGCGGCAACGCCATCGGCTAAGCCATAATGACGTCGATGTCGAAACAGAACCCGCTGCCGTTCCCCGGCGAAGAATCCCAGCCGACGCCCGCCGACACGGCGCCTGCGTCCCCCTCGACCGACGCCGGCACGCCGCCAGCGGCGACGCCTGTGCACGCGCGTCCTGCCGGTCGCCGCCCGCTGTGGGCGCGCCTGCTCGGGCGTCTGGTGGAACCCTGGCTGTCGCTGAAGATCGAGCCGGAAGACCCGGGCCAGTACAACGATGGCCGCCCGGTCATGTACGTGCTGGAAGACTATGGCCTGTCCAACGCACTGATCCTGGACAAGGCCTGCCGCCAGGCAGGCCTGCCGTCGCCGCTGGTGCCGCTGGCGGGTGACCCCACCGGCCGCAAGCGCGCTTACCTGGCGCTGTCGCGCCGCAGCTCCAGCAACTCGCTGATTCCCGAACAGCGCGGCGCCAAGACCCATTCCGATTCGCTGGCCAAGGTCCTGCAGGCCCATCGCGTGCGCGACGATCTGGACGTGCACCTGGTGCCGGTATCGATCTTCGTCGGTCGCGCCCCGGACAAGCAGAGCGGCTGGTTCGCCGTGCTGTTCTCGGAAAACTGGGCGCTGGTCGGCCGTTTCCGCCGCCTGCTCGGCCTGCTGCTGAACGGCCGCAACACCATCGTCCGCTTCGCACCGCCGATCTCGCTGCGCTCGACCATCGACGAGGGCCTGGAGCCCGAGCGTACGGTGCGCAAGCTGCAGCGCGTACTGCGTACCCATTTCCGCCGCATCCGCGAGTCGGTGATCGGTCCTGACCTGTCGACCCGGCGCCTGCTGGTGGACCAGGTGCTGGCCGCCGAGACGGTGCGTGAGGCGATCGCCTCCCAGGCCAAGCGCGACAACAGCAAAACCAGCGATGCCTGGAAGAAGGCGCACGCCTACGCCTGGGAAATCGCCGCAGACTATTCCAGCCCGGTGGTGCGCTCGGCCAGCTTCATGCTCAGCCACGTGTGGAACCGCATCTACGCCGGCGTGCTGGTGCACCACCTGGACAAGTTCAAGGCCGCCGCGCCGGGCCACGAAGTGGTCTACGTGCCCAGCCACCGCAGCCACATGGACTACCTGCTGCTGTCCTACCTGCTGTACGACCGCGGCATCGTGCCGCCGCACATCGTGGCCGGCATCAACCTGAACCTGCCGGTGGTCGGCACCCTGCTGCGCAAGGGCGGTGCGTTCTTCATCCGCCGCTCGATCCGTGGCAACGCGCTGTACTCGGCGGTGCTCAGCGAGTACGTCGCGCAGCTGGTCGCAGGCGGCTATTCCATCGAGTACTTCGTCGAGGGCGGGCGCTCGCGTACCGGCCGGTTGCTGCAGCCCAAGGGCGGCATGATCTCGATGACCCTGCGCGCGTTCCTGCGCCAGCCCCGCAAGCCGGTGCTGTTCCAGCCCATCTACATCGGCTACGAGAAGCTGATGGAAGGTGGCAGCTACCTGGATGAACTGTCCGGGCGGCCGAAGGAAAAGGAATCGATCTGGCAGCTGCTGTGGGGCATCCCCAAGGTGCTCAAGCAGAATTACGGCCAAGTGGTGGTGAACTTCGGCGAACCGATCGCGTTGAACGACGTGCTGGCCGAGAAGGCCCCGGAGTGGGGTGGCGAGGCGGTGTCCGAGGACGAGAAGCCCTCGTGGCTGTCGACCACCGTCGACACCCTGGCCGAGCGCATCCAGGTGCGCATCAACGGTGCCGCCGACGTCAATCCGATCAACCTGCTGGCGCTGGCCCTGCTGTCCACGCCCAAGCATGCGATGGGCGAGGCCGACCTGATCGCGCAGATCGAGCTGTGCAAGACCTTGCTGGTGGAGATGCCGTATTCGGGCCGGGTGACGGTGACCCCGCACTCGCCGGAGCGGATCATCGCCCACGCCGAAGAGATCAACGTCCTCACCCGCATCAAGCACCCGCTGGGCGACGTGCTCAGCGTCAGCGGCGATACCGCGGTGCTGCTGAGCTATTTCCGCAACAACGTGGTGCACCTGTTCACCGCGTCGTCGTGGGTGGCCTGCTGCTTCCAGAACAACCGCCGCATGAGCCGCACCGGCCTGGTCCAGCTGGGCCGCACGGTGTACCCGTTCCTGCAGGCCGAACTGTTCCTGCCGTGGACCGAGGACGAGTTCGCCCAGCGCATCGACCAGACCATCGACGTGTTCGTGCGTGAGGGCCTGCTGCAGAACGTCAACGAAGACGACGGCGGCATCCTTGCGCGCAACACCGGGCAGACCGACGAAGTGTTCCGCCTGCGCGCGATCGGCCATTCCCTGCAGCAGGCGTTCGAGCGCTATTACATCGCCATTTCGGTGCTGGTGAAGAACGGCCCGGGCACGCTCGGCGCCGCCGAGCTGGAAAGCCTGTGCCAGCAGGCCGCGCAGCGCCTGAGCCTGCTCTATGCGCCGGCCGCGCCGGAGTTCTTCGACAAGTCGCTGTTCCGCGGCTTCATCCAGAAGCTGCGCGAGCTGCGCCTGGTGTGGCCGGACGAGAACAGCAAGCTGTTGTTCGACGAGCGCCTGGACGCCTGGGCCAAGGATGCCAAGTTCATCCTCGGCCGCGAACTGCGCCACACCATCGAACGGGTCAGCCCGGAAGCGGCGCGCCCGGACGAACCGGCACCGCAGGATTGAACCTGCGGCGCCTGTCGGGCCTGGCCGCGTTGATCGCGGTCGGAGGCCTTGCGGTTGTTGCTTCAGTGCAGGCTGCAGAGGCCTGCGTGGACGATACCCTGCCCGGGCGGCTGGCCGATGCGCCGGTGCGGCTGTGTCTCGACGCCAGCGCGGGGCAATCGATGCACTACCGCCTGTGGCTGGCCGGCGAGGTGCGTATCAGTGGTGATGAACCCGCCGCTCGGCAGGGTCTTGCCGGTGACTGGTACGGCCATCCGCTGGGGCTGCGCTGTAACGGTGCCGGCAACATGCGTCGCTGCGACCTGACCGTGGACGGCGAAGCGGCCTGGAATGCGGAGCTGGTGCTGCCGCGTTGATGCGCGGCCCCATCCACGCATGGCGTGGATCTACCGGGATGTCCCGGAGTGGCGTGGATCCATGGATTGCCGGATCGCGTCATCCACGCATGGCGTGGATCTACCGGGATGTCCCGGCATGGCGTGGATCCAGGAGTTGCCGGGTCGCGTCATCCACGCATGGCGTGGATCTACTGGATGTTCCGGCGTGGCGTGGATCCATGTGTTGCCGGGCCAGGCCGGGCCATCGGCTTTCGGGGCGGCGTGGGCCTGCAGTAGATCCACGCCATGCGTGGATGGGCCACCGGTTACGCCGGCTCGTCCGGAATCTGCAGGCTTTCCAGCTTGGTGATGCAGTCCTTCAATTGCAGCTTGCGCCGCTTCAGGCGCTTGAACTCCAGCTCATCCTCGCCGTTGGCGGCCATGCGCGCGATCTGTTCATCCAGCGACCGGTGCTCGGCACGCAGGGCGACGAGGTGTTCGACGATTTCGGCGGGGTTGTAGGTGTCCACGGTCTCCGAGCATACACAGCGACGATGACTGCCGGGAGAGGGGAATCCCGACCCCGGGTCCAGGCTGCCGCAAGCCGGTAGAATGGCGCCATGTCCGCCGTGATCTCCCTGCCCGATCCCCCGCAGCGCGCTTCGCGCGATCCGCGCGTGGCCGGGCACCGGGCGGACAAGCTGGGCAAGCACCTGCGCCGCCAGGTCGGCCAGGCCATCGCCGACTTCGGCATGATCGAAGCGGGCGACAAGGTCATGGTCTGCCTGTCCGGCGGCAAGGACAGCTACACCCTGCTGGACCTGCTGCTGCAGCTGCAGAAAAAGGCGCCGGTGCCGTTCGAACTGGTGGCGGTGAACCTGGACCAGAAACAGCCCGGTTTCCCCGAGCATGTCCTGCCGGAGTACCTGGCCGGGCTGGGCGTGCCGTACCAGATCATCGAACAGGACACGTATTCGGTGGTCAGCCGGGTCATCCCGGAAGGCCGGACGATGTGTTCGCTGTGCTCGCGCCTGCGCCGTGGAGCGCTGTACAACCACGCCAAGGTGCATGGCTTCAGCAAGATCGCGCTGGGTCATCATTGCGATGACGTGGTGGCGACGTTTTTCCTGAATCTGTTCCACCATGCCAAGCTGGCCGCCATGCCACCGAAGCTGCTCAGCGACGATGGCCAGCACGTGGTGATCCGCCCGCTGGCGTACGTGCGCGAGCATGACATTGCGCAGTACGCGCAGGCCCGCCGTTTTCCGATCATTCCCTGCACCCTGTGCGGCAGCCAGGAAAACCTGCAGCGTCGGCAGGTCGGCCTGATGCTCAAGCAGTGGGACCAGGACCATCCCGGGCGCATCGAACAGATCGCACGTGCGATGGCCGACGTGCGACCTGCGCAGCTGGCCGATGCCGCCCTGTTTGATTTCATGGCCCTGGGCCGCCGTGGCGATGCGGCGCATGCCGATGCCTGGCTGGCCGACGCAGTTCCCGAGACGCCTGCCGTTTAAGGTCGGGCGCCCTTCTTCTTCAGACACCGGAATTCCATGTTCTTTCGCAACCTGACGTTCTTCCGCTTCCCGACCTCCACTGATTTTTCCGAAGTCGATACCCTGCTGCCGCACGCCCTGCTCAAGCCGGTCGGCGCGCTGGAAATGAACTCGCGTGGTTTCATCTCGCCGTTCGGCCGCGAAGAGAAGGAAGCCCTCTCGCACCGCATTGCCGAACACCTGTGGCTGACCGTCGGTGGCGAGGACAAGATCCTGCCCGGCGCGGTGGTCAACGACCTGCTCGAGCGCAAGCTGGAAGAGATCGAGGAGAAGGAAGGCCGCCGCCCCGGTGGCCGCGAGCGCAAGCGCATGAAGGACGACCTGCTGCATGAACTGCTGCCGCGCGCCTTCGTGAAGTCCTCGCGCAACGATGCCTTCATCGACCAGCTGCACGGCTACGTGGTGGTGGACACCTCCAGCCGCAAGACCGGCGAATACTTCATGTCCGACATCCGTGGCCTGCTCGGCAGCTTCCCGGCAATGCCGCTGAACGCCGAAGTCGCGCCGCGCTCGATCCTGACCGGCTGGATCGCCGGCGAGCCCCTGCCCACCGGCTTCAGCCTGGGCGAGGAGTGCGAGATGAAGGATCCGGTGGAAGGCGGCGCGGTGGTCAAGTGCCAGCACCAGGAACTGCGCTGCGACGAGATCGACAAGCACCTGGACGCCGGCAAGCAGGTGACCAAGCTGGCCCTGGTGTTCGAGGACAACCTGTCGTTCGTGCTGGGCGACGACCTGATCGTGCGCAAGCTGAAGTTCCTGGACGGTGCGCTGGATCAGTTGGAGCACGCCGACGAAGACGGCCGCCGCGCCGAATTCGACGCCCGCTTCGCCCTGCAGAGCGCGGAGATCCGTCGCCTGTTCCTGCTGCTGGAAGAAGCCTTCAAGCTCAGCAAGGCTGACTGAACAGGCAGGCCGTCGGCCGCCGGTCATCCGGCGGCCCCGCACGGCGCTATGCTGGGAGCATGAGCCGTCTGCTGCGCCGCCTGATCTCGCCGGTCCCTGCCGCCACCGTACAGCGCGACACCGTTCGCCTGCGGCTGGAGGATGTCGAGATCGAGGTACTGCGTGTGCGCGATCCGCGCGCGCGCCGGATCAAGCTCAGCGTCGATGAGCGCGGTGCACGACTGACACTGCCGCCGCGTGCCAGCCTGGTGATGGGCGAGCGTTTCCTCGAACAGCATCGCGACTGGCTGGGCCTGCAGCTGCGCGTTTACCAGGGACACGGCCTGCCCGCCGCGTTGCAGCCCGGTGTTGAAGGCGTGCTGCCGCTGCGCGGCGAACTGTTGCCGCTGCGCTGGCAGGAAGGCCGCTACGCACGGTTGGAAATCGACGAACACGGTGCCTGCGTGCAATGGCCGAGCCGCGGCGGCGATGCGACCCTGCGTCGCCTGCTGCGCGAGTTCTACGAAGCACAGACCCGCGCCGACGTCGGCCGCTGGTTGCCGAAGTACCTGCCCGGCCTGCCGCGCGCGCCCAGCCGCCTGCGCTTGAAGGTGATGTCCTCGCAATGGGGCTCGCTGGCCCCCGACGGCAGCATGGCGTTGGACCTGGCCCTGGTACTGGGCCGCCCCGCCGCCTTCGAATACGTGCTGGTGCACGAACTCTGCCACCTGATCCAGGCCAACCACTCGCCCGCGTTCTGGCACGAAGTGGAACAACGCTTCCCCGACTGGCGTGCGCAGCGCGACTATTTCCAGCTGGAAGGGCGACGCCTCAAGGCAATGCTTCGGCAGCTGCTGTAGCGCTGTGATTTTGTAGAGCCGAGCCATGCTCGGCTATCGCGCGCGGCGCGGATGTTCAGCCACCGCGAACAAGAGCAGCCGAGCATGGCTATGCCGGTCGTCCTGACCGGCACCCTCCGGGCCGTCGCAAGCGACGTTGGCAGCGGCTCCTGCCGCTACCTTCGGCTCTACAAAAGCGCGCGCAGCGCGCGACCCGCTTCGCTCCTGCACTTCTTTTTCTCTTCCGTGGTGAGCACGGAAACCCTCCGTGGCCGGGCGGGGTGGGTTGCGCAGGGGCGTGAGCCGCATGGATGCGGCGACC
>NZ_JBHZOP010000133.1:0-14233 GCF_042787595.1 Stenotrophomonas sp. YIM B13575
CATGGCCCGGCGCTACCGGGGCAGCCGCCATGCGGGGTAGCGCCGGGCCATGCCCGGCGAGCGCAGCGGCAACGTTCGAAACGCCCGCCTGCGCGCAGCTTTCGTTCCACCAATGCACCCGCAGCGCAACATGGGAAATCCGCGTGGCGCCCTATAATCCGCGCTTTCCCCCTGATGAGTTCCACCCCGATGGCGCAGCAAACGATGAAGGCCCTGGTCAAGCGCGAAGCGGCCAAGGGCATCTGGATGGAAGAGGTTCCGGTGCCGACCCCGGGCCCCAACCAGGTCCTGATCAAGCTGGAAAAGACCGCGATCTGCGGCACCGACCTGCACATCTACCTGTGGGACGAATGGAGCCAGCGCACGATCAAGCCGGGCCTGACCATCGGCCATGAGTTCGTCGGCCGCATCGCCGAGATCGGCCCGGGCGTGACCGGCTACGAGATCGGCCAGCGCGTGTCGGCCGAAGGCCACATCGTCTGCGGCCACTGCCGCAACTGCCGCGGCGGTCGTCAGCACCTGTGCCCGAACACCGTCGGCATCGGTGTCAACGTCAACGGCGCGTTCGCCGAATACATGGTGATGCCGGCCAGCAACCTGTGGCCGATCCCCGACCAGATCCCGTCCGAACTGGCCGCCTTCTTCGACCCGTACGGCAATGCCGCGCATTGCGCGCTGGAATTCAACGTCATCGGCGAAGACGTGCTGATCACCGGCGCCGGCCCGATCGGCATCATCGCCGCCGGCATCTGCAAGCACATCGGTGCGCGCAACGTGGTGGTGACCGACGTCAACGATTTCCGCCTGAAGCTGGCCGCCGACATGGGCGCCACCCGCGTGGTCAACGTCGCCAACACGTCGCTGAAGGACGTGATGAAGGAACTGCACATGGAGGGCTTCGACGTGGGCCTGGAAATGAGCGGCAACCCGCGCGCGTTCAACGACATGCTCGACTGCATGTACCACGGCGGCAAGATCGCCATGCTCGGCATCATGCCCAAGGGCGCCGGCTGCGACTGGGACAAGATCATCTTCAAGGGCCTGACCGTGCAGGGCATCTACGGCCGCAAGATGTACGAGACCTGGTACAAGATGACCCAGCTGGTGCTGTCCGGCTTCCCGCTCGGCAAGGTGATGACCCACCAGCTGCCGATCGACGACTTCCAGAAGGGCTTCGACCTGATGGAAGAAGGCAAGGCAGGCAAGGTTGTTTTGAGCTGGAATTGATCCGGCCCACGGTAGCGCCGGGCCATGCCCGGCGTCGCCGGAATTGAAAAAGGCGCCCATTGGGCGCCTTTTTCTTTAGTGTTGCCGGCCAGCGGCCGGCACTACCGGTAACGCCTGCGGCGTTACTTTCCGACGGCCACGCTCAGCATCACCCGGCTGTGCGCCAACTTGCCGGAGTTGTCGCGGCCGTTGCCGTCGGTGCCGTAGTAGCCCAGGCCGACATTGAACAGGCCGAACTGGCGGGCGACGCCGACGTTCCAGTCGGTGTAGTCCTTGGCGATGCCGTCCTCGAAGGTGCTGCGGCCGACGTTGGCATTGAGCGTGAACTCCTTCGGCAGGCCCCAGCTGCCACCCAGGCCGAAGTACCAGCCATCGGTGCTGCTGTTCCACACATCGTTGCTGTAGGCCACCGTCAGCTTGTAGGTGTCGTCCAGCGTGGTGGTGGTGATCAGCTCGTTGTAGTTCTGGTGGCTGGACTTGAGGTAGGTGTAACGGTTCAACAGCACGTCGAAGTTGACGCGCTCGGTCACGTCCACGCCGTAGCCGATCAGGTAGTCGACCTCGGTCTTCGGATCGCCTGCGCCGAAGTCGACGCCCGAGCCCCAGACGCCTGCATACAGGCCGACCGGGCTGGTGTAGGTGAAGCCGGCCTGCAGGGTCGGATCCTCATCGGTCTGCGACACACCACGGAACAGGTAGTCCGAGACGGCGGTGACGTTCCAGCTGTACGGAGATTCGTTGTCCTGGGCGCTGGCGGCGAACGGCGCGAGGGTCAGGGCGGCGGCAATGGCGAGGCAGGCACGGGCGTGCTTCATGGGCGTCTCCGGTGGGGTCGGTGGCGTGGAAGGCGGGATCTGCAGCGGGCGCAGCGACCGGAGCCAAACAGGCCCGGTTCACGAATTTTTAACCCGTTTGCTATTGCGATGCAACATGTGCCGTCCATGGCGGGGCCCCCTCCGGCCCGGTCCGCAACCGTCGATGCCCGGTAGAATCAGCGGTTTCCCGTGCTGAGCCGTGCCCACGCCATGACCGACTCCTCCGCCCTGACCCGCCACTATGCTGAGGAACTGGACGCCATCCGCGCCCAGGGCCTGTTCAAGTCCGAGCGCATCATCACCAGCCCGCAGTCCGCCGAGATCACCCTCGAAGACGGCCGCACGGTGCTGAATTTCTGCGCCAACAACTACCTTGGCCTGGCCGACCATCCGGACCTGATCCAGGCCGCGAAGGACGCGCTGGACAGCCATGGTTTCGGCATGGCCTCGGTGCGCTTCATCTGCGGCACCCAGGACCTGCACAAGCAGCTGGAAAAGCAGATCGCCGATTTCTTCGGCAAGCAGGACACCATCCTGTACGCGGCCTGCTTCGACGCCAACGGCGGCCTGTTCGAGCCGCTGCTCGGCGAGAACGACGCGATCATCTCCGATGCGCTGAACCATGCTTCGATCATCGACGGGGTGCGCCTGTGCAAGGCCAAGCGCTTCCGCTACGCCAACTGCGACATGGCCGACCTGGAGGCGCAGCTGCAGGCCGCCGATGCGGCTGGCTGCAAGACCAAGCTGATCACCACCGACGGCGTGTTCTCGATGGACGGCTTCATCGCGCCGCTGGACGAAATCACCGCACTGGCGAAGAAGTACAACGCGCTGGTGCACATCGACGAATGCCATGCTACCGGCTTCCTCGGCGCGACGGGCCGCGGCTCGGCCGAGGTCAAGGGCGTGCTGGAGAAGATCGACATCATCACCGGCACCCTGGGCAAGGCCATGGGCGGCGCACTGGGTGGCTTCACCTGCGCCAGCGCCGAAGTGATCGAGCTGCTGCGCCAGCGCTCACGCCCGTACCTGTTCTCCAACTCGCTGCCGCCGCACGTGGTCGCCGCCGGCATCAAGGCCTTCGAGATGCTGGCCGCAGCCGATGACCTGCGCAGCACCCTGGCCGAGAACACCACCTACTTCCGCGAGAAGATGACCGCTGCCGGCTTCGACGTGAAGCCCGGCGTGCATCCGATCAGCCCGGTGATGCTGTACGACGCACCGCTGGCACAGAAGTTCGCCGAGCGCCTGCTGGAAGAAGGCATCTACGCGATCGGCTTCTTCTTCCCGGTCGTGCCCAAGGGCCAGGCGCGCATCCGCACCCAGATCAGCGCCGCGCACAGCCGCGAGCATCTGGACCGCGCGATCGATGCGTTCACCCGCATCGGCGTCGAGCTGGGCGTGATCAAGGGCTGATCAGCGGCGGGGTCGGATCCCCACGGGTAGCGCCGGGCCATGCCCGGCGGTTTCCCGATAGCCGCGCCATGCGCTCGCCGGGCACGGCCCGGCGCTACCGAAATGACGCGCGACGCGCGTCATTTCTTTTTCTTTTTGTCCTTGGGCTCGTCCTTGCTGGCAACCACCACCGGCTTGGCAGCAGCATCCTGCCCATTGCCCTTGGCCACGCGGATGCCATTGGCCTTCATCCAGGCATCGAACTGGTCGGCGGTCATCTTCTGGTCGCCGTTGCTCATCATGAAGCGATAGCTGCCGCGGCCATCCAGTTCCGGGGTCTTCACTTCAACCACCGGGGTCTCGGCCGGGCGATCGGCCTTGGCTGTCTTCTTGTGGCCGCCGCAGGCTGCCAACAGCACGATCGGCAACAACAGGCTGGCGCCGCGCAGGGTTTGCTTGAGGGTCGGGTGATACATGGGCAGGCTCCGTTCTGGACATTCGACTACCAGGCGCCCCCTACGCCTGGAACGGTGGCCGGCAACTGCCGGCCGTGGGCATCACTCAGCCCGGTGCAGCGGCCCCCAGCCGCTGCTGGTCGCTGACCTCCAGCGCCCGCCACTGGCCCTTGCCGAGATCGCCGAGCGTGAGCTCTCCGATCGCAACCCGGACCAGGCGCAGCACCTGCAGGTCGAAGGCCGCCAGCAGGCGACGGATATGGCGGTTGCGGCCCTCGTCGAGGACCACCTCCAACCAGGCGGTCTTGTCGCCGCTGCGCAGCACGCGCACGGCCAGGGCGAGGAGGAATTCCCCCTCGTCTTCGACACCGGCGCGCAGCGCGGCCAGGGTGTCGTCATCGGGCAGGCGATCGACCTGCACGTGGTAGGTCTTCTGCGGGCCGGTCTCCGGATCGGTCAGACGCGCGGCCCACTGCGGATCGTTGCTGAACAGCAACAGGCCTTCACTGGCCTTGTCCAGGCGACCGACCGGCGCGATCCACGGCAGGCCGGCGCCATCGAAGCAGCGGTACACGGTGTCGCGGCCACGCTCGTCCTGCACGGTGGTGACCACCCCGCGCGGCTTGTTGAGCATCAGGTACAGGCGTTGTGGTGCGCCCATCGGCTGGCCGTCGACCTCGATCGGCGGCGCCGGGCTGGCAATCGGGAATTCCGGATCACGGACGATGCGCCCGGCGACACGAACGCGGCCATCGGCGATCCAGCGCGCGGCCTCGCTGCGCGAGCACACGCCGGCCTTGGACAGCACGCGCGCCAGGCCATGGCGCACACCAGCGGAAACCGCAGCAGGATTCGCACGCCCACGCGCAGCGTGGGAGCGGGCAGCGGGGGCAGCAGGTGGGCGGCGCGTGCGCAAGCCTCTGCTCCCCGCCGCGCTTACTTCTTGTCGACCGGCTTGGTCTCAGCCGGTACTTCGGCTGCGGCCGGGGTGGCTGCCGGAACCGGACGCGCCTTGACCACACGCACGCCGCGCGCCTTCATCCAGGCGTCGAACTCTTCGGCGGTCATGCGCTTGCCGTTCTGGCTCATGTCGAAGCGCCACGGCGTGTTGTCGAACTCGGTCTGCGGCTTGTACGCGGCCGGATCATTCGGCTTCACCGCCGGCGCACTCGGAATCGCCTTGGCGATGTTCTGGCAGCCATCGATGCGCAACCGCTGCAGCACCTGGTCCAGCGACTGGGACGGATCGTAGCTGCTGCCCAGCACGCCGCTGGCCATGCCCAGCTGGCTGCTGCGGATGTACAGCTCGTCGGCCACCGGGGCGACGGCCGTGGCCGGCAACGGCAGCGGCGAAGCGCTGGTGTTGACCGAGCAATCGACCGCAGCGTGAGCAGCAGGAACCAGGGCCAGCGCCAGAACGGCAGCCGATGCAGAGCGCAGCATGAGGGCATCCACGAAAGGAAGTGACGCGGCGAGTTTAGCAATGCCGCGTCATCTTTCAAGCGCCACTTTCAATGAATACGGCAACTCATTGGTTTCATGGGCAAATCGCCGACGAACGGTCGCCACTGAAACGCTGATTCATCATTCCGGGCCGCACAAACAACAAGACCCGGCCGAAGCCGGGTCCTGCTGTGTCTTACTGGCAGAGCGTCAGAACTTAGTTCTGGACGTTCAGCTCGGTACGACGGTTCTTGGCGCGACCTTCCGGATTGTCCGAACCATCCGGGTTGGTGTTCGGCGCAATCGGACGGCTCTCGCCGTAGCCGATCGGACCGGCCAGACGGCCAGCGTCGACGCCGTTCTTGGTCAGGTAGTTGTACACCGCGGTGGCGCGGCGCTCCGACAGCTTCTGGTTGTAAGCGTCGGTACCCTTCGAGTCGGTGTGACCGGCGACTTCAACGCGCAGATCCGGGTAACGCTTCAGGATCTCGGTGGCTTCGCTCAGGATGGCCACAGCGTCCGGACGCAGGTTCGACTTGTCGAAGTCGAAGTTCACGCCCTTCAGGTCGATCGAGACCGGCACCGGGCAACCGTCCGGACCGATGGTCTGACCCGGCTGCGAGTTCGGGCACTTGTCGTCGCAGTTGTTGACGCCGTCACCGTCGTCATCCAGGTCGGCGCAGCTCGGGGCAACCGGAGCCGGAGCCGGAGCAGCAGCCACCGGGGCCGGGCCCAGCGGGATCACGACGCCGACCGAAGCCAGCACGTCGCCGAACCAGCTTTCGTCGCGCGCGGCGATGCTCTGGTCGTCGAAGTCAGCGCGGTAGGCCACTTCGGCGCGGACAGCAACGCGCTTGTCGAAGGTGGTCTGCAGGCCGACGCCCAGCTTGGCAGCCAGGTTGCCGTCCTTGCGCTCACGCGGACCATTGTTGTTCAGAGCCGGATACTCTTCTTCCGACTTCTGGTAGCCCAGGCCGCCCACGATGTAGGGGTTCCAGCCGCGGCCTTCCTTGATGAAGTGGCGACGCAGATCGAACGACACGCCGTACTGCGACCAGTTCTGATCCTGGTTGGCGTCGAAGTTCGGGTTCTGATAGTTCAGCTCACCATCCAGCGACCAGTTCGGGCTGATGAACTTGCCCAGACCCAGGGTCACGAACGGAGCGTCGTTGGTCAGACGGTCGTTATCCTGGAAGTTGAAGCCGGCCGAACCGGTCAGGTACCAGCGGTCATCGAACTCCTGCGCCGACGCAGCCTGGGCGAAAGCCAGACCGCCCAGCAGCGCGGCAGTAAGGATCTTCTTGTTCATTGAGTACAGCTCCTATTTCGGGGGTATGAAACCGGTAGAGGCATGGGCCAGCACTACTGCGTCGATGTTCAGACAGCCGATTCAGCACGCCACCGCCGCGAACATTATGCTCAGGCGGGTGAAGGTCATGTTAACAGTCCCGTAACATGTGAAGCGTCGTGCACGACCGGCTACCGGCCCGACGTTGAAACCCTATACAGGATGATGAAAATCCGCAAGACCCACATACCACAAGGGTTTGGAAGGATTTAAGGGCCAGATGCGACAGTTTTGGCTCTGCTTTATCGGAAAGCGGTTCAGCGCGCGCCCATCGAGGTGAGGAACCTTATGATGCAGACAGGAACCGAGCTGGAGCCGCAATGAAAGCCGTCGCCCTGTGCCGTGAATCCGCCCCTGCCCTGCGCGATCTGGTGCTGCCACCACCGCAGCCGCCGCAGGGCCGTGATCTTTTGATCCGAGTCGAAGCACTTTCCGTCAATCCCGTGGATGGCAAGCTGCGTGCAGGTACGTCAGCCGCGTCGCTGGACACTCCGCGCATTCTCGGCTGGGACGCCGCTGGCGTGGTCGAAGCCATGGGCGAGGAGGCCAGCCTGTTCGCCTCCGGTGACGAGGTCTACTACGCCGGAGATGTCACCCGCCCTGGCTGCAATGCGCAGTATCAGCTGGTGGATGAGCGACTGGTGGCGCGCAAACCGACCACCCTCGACTTCGCCGAAGCGGCCGCGCTGCCGCTGACCACCCTGACCGCCTGGGAACTGCTGTTCCAGCGCATGCCCCTGCAGCTTGATGACCGCCGCCACGCCGGCCAGCGCCTGTTGGTGATCGGTGGTGCCGGCGGCGTCGGCTCGATGGCGATCCAGCTGGCCCACCACGCAGGATTCGAGGTGATTGCCACCGCCTCGCGTGAAGCCTCGATCGACTGGTGCCGGCGGATGGGCGCCCAGCATGTCATCGACCATCGCCAGCCCCTGCTGCCGCAGCTGCAGGCGCTCGGCATCGACCACGTGCAGGTGGCACTGAACCTGGCCGATACCGATCACTACTGGGACGAACTGGGCGAGCTGCTGGCACCACAGGGACATGTCGGCCTGATCGTCGAACCGCGCGGCCCGCTGCGCATCGGCGATCCCTACAAAGCCAAGTGCATCGGCATCCATTGGGAATTCATGTTCGCCCGTGCGCGCTTTGCCACCGCCGACCGCATCGAGCAGCACCGCATCCTCAACCGCGCCGCCAGCATGATCGATGCAGGCCAGTTGCGCGGCACGCTGAGCGAAGTGCTGGGGCCGATCAATGCAGCCAACCTGGAAGCCGCCCACCAGCGCCTGGCCAGCGGCCGCACCATCGGCAAGCTGGCGCTGGCCGGCTGGGACGACTGATTCACGATCCCCAGCCTGTCGCGGTGGATTGGCCGACATCTGTATCTATTGAACAGCCCATTTCGGGGATAGGGTGGAAACAGATTCCCCTGCCCTGAGCCTGTCATGCCCACCGCCCTGCCCCTGCGCCTGCTGCAACTGATCATCGGCCTGTTCCTCTATGGCTTCGGCGCCTCGTTGATGATCCGCGCCGCGATCGGTGTCGCGCCGTGGGATGTGCTGTCGCAGGGCATTGCGGCACAGACCCCGTTGTCGTTCGGCCTGGCCACCAACGTGATCGGCGCGCTGGTACTGCTGCTGTGGTGGCCGCTGCGACAGAAGCCCGGCGTCGGCACCGTGCTCAACGTGATGCTGATCGGCCCCTCGGCCCAGTTCGGGCTGTGGCTGCTGCCCCCGGCCGTCGGCCTCGGCTGGCAGGTGGCGATGTTCTGCGCCGGCATGCTGCTGGTGGCGCTGGCCACCGGCCTGTACATCGGCGCGAAGCTGGGCCCCGGGCCGCGCGATGGCCTGATGACCGGCCTGCACGCGCGCACCGGCTGGCCGATCTGGAAGGTGCGGAGCCTGATTGAAGGCAGCGTGCTGCTGCTGGGCTGGTGGCTGGGTGGCAACGTCGGCGTCGGCACGCTCGCCTTCGCCCTGCTGATCGGGCCGCTGTGCGGGATCACCCTCGGCTGGTTCGGGATCGGCCGGCCGGCGGTCGGTAGCGCCGGGCCACGCCCGGCGAGCGCGCAGCGCGGCCACGGGTAGTCGCGTCGCCGGGCAGGGACCGGCGCTACCCATCTGCCAGCCCTTGCCCCCGGCGCCGTTTCGCGGCACCCTTCGCGCTTCCGTACGCAAGCGTATCGACATGTCGCCAGCCAACGAAAGCGCCTATCCCCACCTGTTCGCCCCGCTGGACCTGGGCTTCACCCAGCTGCGCAACCGGGTGCTGATGGGCTCGATGCACACCGGCCTGGAAGACCGCGCACGCGACTTCCCGCGCCTGGCCGCCTACTTCGCCGAGCGTGCCGAAGGCGGTGTCGGCCTGATCGTCACCGGCGGCTTCGCACCGAACGTGGTGGGCTGGCTCAAGCCGTTCGGCGGCAAGCTGTCCTGGCCCTGGGAAGTGCGCCCGCATCGGCAGCTGACCGCCGCCGCGCACCAGCACGGCGCGAAGATCTGCCTGCAGCTGCTGCATGCCGGGCGCTATGCCTATCACCCGCTGTCGGTGGCGCCGTCGAAGCTGAAGGCGCCGATCAATCCGTTCACCCCGCGCGCCTTGTCGGCCAGTGGTGTCGAACGGCACATCGCCGACTACGCACGCAGCGCGAAGCTGGCCCGCGAGGCCGGCTACGACGGCGTGGAAGTGATGGGCTCGGAGGGCTACCTCATCAACGAGTTCATCGCCCCGCGCACCAACAAGCGCAACGACCGGTGGGGCGGTGATGCCGCACAGCGCATGCGCTTCGCGGTGGAGATCGTGCGTCGCATCCGCGAAGCCTGCGGCCCGGATTTCATCATCATCTACCGCCTGTCGCTGGTAGACCTGGTTGAAGACGGCAGCAACTGGGAAGAGATCGTGCAGCAGGCCCAGGCCATCGAGGCCGCCGGAGCGACGATCCTCAATTCCGGCATCGGCTGGCATGAAGCGCGCATTCCGACCATTGCCACGTCGGTACCGCGTGGCGCGTTCGCCGCAGTCACCGCCAAGCTCAAGCCGCACGTGACGTTGCCGCTGGTGGCGACCAACCGCATCAACATGCCCGAGGTGGCCGAACGCATCCTCGCCGAGGGTGGGGCCGACATGGTGTCGCTGGCGCGTCCGCTGCTGGCCGATCCGCAGTGGCCGAACAAGGCCCGCGCCGGCCGTGCCGAGGCGATCAATACGTGCATCGCCTGCAACCAGGCCTGCCTGGACCACGTGTTCGAGAACAAGCTGGCCAGTTGCCTGGTCAACCCGCGCGCTGCCCACGAGACCGAGCTGGTCTATACCCCGACCACCGCACCGAAGCGGGTGGCCGTGGTCGGCGCCGGTCCGGCCGGCCTGGCCTGCGCCACGGTCGCTGCCGAACGCGGCCACCAGGTCACCCTGTTCGACGCCAGCGAGGAGATCGGTGGCCAGTTCAACGTGGCCAAGCGCATTCCCGGCAAGGAAGAATTCCACGAGACCCTGCGCTACTTCCGCCACAAGCTGGCCGAGACCGGCGTGCAGCTGCGCCTGGGCACCCGTGCCGACGCGGCCAGCCTGGCCGGTTTCGACGAGGTCGTGCTGGCCACCGGCATCGTGCCGCGCAAGGTCGACTTCCCCGGTGCCGACCACGCCAAGGTGGTCAACTACCTGGACGTGCTGCTGGGCCGGGTCGAGGTCGGTGCCAGCGCCGCCATCATCGGCGCCGGCGGCATCGGCTTCGATGTCGGCGAGTTCCTTGCCCACGACGGCCCTTCGCCGTCGCTGGACCCGCAGCGCTGGATGGCCGAATGGGGCGTGGATGCCACCTTCGAGGCCCGCGGCGCACTGGCCCGACCCGCCGTGGAGGCATCGCCGCGCAGGCTGTGGCTGCTGCAGCGCAGCGCCGGCAAGCCCGGTGCGCGCCTGGGCAAGACCACCGGCTGGATCCACCGCGCCACGCTGAAGGCCAAGGGCGTGCGCATGCTGGGTGGTGTCGAGTACCTGGGCGTGGACGATGCAGGCCTGCGCATCCGCGTCGATGGCAGCGAACAACTGCTGTCGGTCGACCACGTGGTGATCTGTGCCGGGCAGGAACCGCAGCGCGCGCTGCAGGTCGAACTGCAGGCAGCCGGCATCGCCGCACAGCTGATCGGCGGCGCCGATGTGGCCGCCGAACTCGATGCAAAACGCGCCATCGATCAGGGCAGCCGGGTCGCCGCCGCGCTCTGATCAACACCTGAATGGGGGCCGGAATGTGATTTCCGTCACCGGCCCCCAAGCTGAATGTCAAGCCGGACGATTCAGGATGCGTTCGGCAATCCCCCCCTACCTTGCGCCATCTTTCCGCTCACCAGCCAGTTTCCGGTGAGCCGGTGCGGACCCCGCCGATCGATCCACGATCGTGTTCTTGGGGCCGCCCACGGGGCAGCCCCGATGGCCGCCTCCCCATGACGCCAAGTCGTACCCCGCCTCCAGCAGCCTGCGCTGCCGGAACCGCCAGGTGCGTCCCACACGGAGCAAGGAGTTATATGAAACTGGCCTGGATTCTCTGGCTGTCGCAGTTGTTGCCGCAGCCGGCCGCTGATTCATTGTGTTTGAGCACCACCGTCTACCTGGAAGCCCGCGACCAGACCCTGCGCGGCCAGCAGGCCGTGGCCGAGGTCGCCCTGCGTCGTCTCGACAGCGGCCTCTGGGGCGACTCGATGTGCCAGGTGGTGACCGCGCGCAAGCAGTTCGCCCCCACCATCGTCTCCCCCGGCACCCAGCTGGGCAACGATGCCGCGTGGAGTGAAGCGATGGACGTCGCCTTCGACGCCGAGCGCAACTGGGCACTGCCGGCCGGCGAGCGCCGCGAGATCGTGCCCGGTGCCAGCCACTTCGCTGCGCTGGCCATTGCCAGCCCGAACTGGCGCAATGCCTACCAGGTGGCCACCATCGGCGATCACACCTTCTACAAGGTGCAGAACCTCAAGCCCCGGCAGTCGTAACGATCCGTTGCCGCACGCCGGTGGGCTCTGGGATAGTGGTGGATTCCCGCCACACCCCGCCTGGAGTTCCCATGAAGCTGTACAGCAAGCCCGGTGCCTGTTCCACCGCCGACCACATCGCCCTGCAGTGGACCGGCCAGCCGTTCGAGGTCGAACTGCTGAACAAGGACACCCTGAAGGGTCCGGAATTCCTCAAGATCAATCCGGCCGGCGCCGTGCCGGCGCTCGTCGATGGCGACTTCGTGCTGCTGCAGAACGCGGCGATCATGGGCTACATCGCCGACAGCTACCCGCAGGCCGGTCTCGGCGGCGATGGCAGCCCGCGCCAGCGCGCTGAAGCCACCCGCTGGCTGGCCTTCGTCAACTCCGACGTGCACCCGGCGTTCTCGCCGCTGTTCTCGCCAGGCAAGTTCATCGCCGACGAAGGGCAGTACGACGCGATCCGCGCCGCTGCACACAAGCGCCTGCGCGCGCTGTTCGAGACCGCCGACAAGCAGCTGGCCGACAAGCCGTGGCTGGCAGGCTTCCGCAGCTTCGCCGATCCCTACTTCTACATCACCCTGCGCTGGGCGGCCGGCACCAAGGTCGACCTGTCGGGCCTGGACAACCTGGCCGCCTACAAGGCGCGCATGGACGCCGATGCGGGCGTGCAGGCAGCCCTGAAGGCCGAAGGCCTGGCCTGATGTAACCGGGGTCGGACCGGTTCGCATCGCGAACGGCTCCGACCCCAACGGTCCGGGAGGCGGGGTCGGATCCATCTGCGCAGCAGGCGGCTCTGACCCCATCGGCTCCATCGGCGCGATCAGCCGATTTCGCGGATCACTTCGCCCTTCGCATCGCGCAGGAACGTCGGCACCACCTCAACCTGCAACGTGCTCGACACCGTGTAGGTTCCGCGCTGCGGCCTCACCTGATGCCAGGCCTGCAACGCCGCGTCGTCCAGGGCCCAGCGCACGTTGTCGCTCTCCACCGTGGCGGCGCCATCGGTGGCAGGCATGAACTCCCATTGCCGTTCGCGGCTGACCAGCGTCAGTGCCTTGCCGTGGCGCAGGCGCAGTGGCAGCAGCTCACCCACGCTGCCGCCCTGCCCTGCCCCCAGCACCAGCGTGGTGATGCCCGCCGTCTGCCGCCAGTCCAGCGTCTCGATGAACAACATGCCGGTACTGGATCCCTCACGCTCGCTGCCGGCCTGCACCCGCGCGGCCAGCGCCGGATCGTCCAGCAGGTTGCCGCGATGCAGGTCGGTGATCCACAGCGGCATCGCTTCCTCAAGCACCTGCAGCACGCCGCGCGTGGACCAGCGCTTGATCGCGTCCATTTCCCCGTCGGTCAGCCCGACCACCTGCAGGAACTGCAGCTGTCCATTGGCGGTATCGCGCGCGGGCAGCTGCGGATCGGCGACGAACGCCAGATGGCAAAGACGGGTGTCGGTCTCCAGCGCGATCGGGCCGTTGGCGTTGAGGTGATGCCCATCCTCGAACACATTGCCGCTGCTGAACACATAGCGCGCCAGATTCTGCAGCAGGTTCATCGGCCACGCCGGCGGCGTGCTCTCCGCATGCTCGCCCTTGTCCGCCGCCAGGCGGAACGTCAGCTCGAAGCCGTAGCCACTGGTGGCCGCATCGCTGCTCTCTTTTGCATACAGTTCGGACAGACCGTAGGTGACGTAATGCCAATGCGGAACTGGTGCTTGCACCCAGTACACGCTGATGCCGTCGAGCGGATCCTGGCCACCCAGCGTGTACGGCAGCGCGGTACCGAAGTGACGCGGTTCCTGGCCGGCGTACAGCGGCGCCAGCGCGGCATTGATCGCATCCCAACCGGGGGTGTCGGTGTCGTCCTGCATGCGGGGCTCCTGGGCAGAAAAAGAGCGGACCACTTTACCCCGTGCGTCAGCCGGGCACGACCTCGGCGGTGACCGCTGCCAGCGACACCTGGACCTCCTGCCACCAGCGCTGGGCCAGCGCCGGGCTGCGCGCCTTGCCGATCGCGGTGATCATTTCCGGGCACAGCCGCTCCAGGGTGACTGCGTCGGTGCAGCGCTCGATCTTCAACTGCATGAAGTAGCCTTTCAGGCCGAGATGGCGGCGCACGGCATCGCTCATCGCGTCGTACAGGTGCTGGTACAGCGCCGGATCCTGCTCGCGGCCGCTGCAGAGTCCGCGCTGCGGGGCAGGCTCGGCCCTGCCGCCGACCACTTCGATCAGGCCGAGTGCGGCCAATTGCTCCAGCGCATCCTGCGGTGCGCGCAGTCCTTCGAACAAGCCGCGCAGTTCGCTTTCATCGCGCTGACCGTCCACCATCAACAGGATCGAGCGCAGTGCCGCCGGCAGGCGCCGGGCACGGTCTTCGATCTCCTGGCGGCCAGCGGCCGTCTTGGCATGCAGCAGTGCCATAGCTCCCCCTTCCGTCGATGCGATACGCATGCGTGCCGTTGCGGGCACGCTCCCCGGGGCGAGCTTAGCGCACCGGTGGCGGCGAGGAAGCTGCGCTGCAGCACCACTGGATCTCTGTAGCGCCGAGCCCATGCCCGGCTGAGTGTGCCTGACCCGGGCAGCCGAGCATGGGCTCGGC
>NZ_JBHZOP010000134.1:0-2200 GCF_042787595.1 Stenotrophomonas sp. YIM B13575
GCAGCCCGAGCCGGGACCGTTGGCGCCATGGATGGCGCCATCGAGCCCCCAGGGATGGGTTTACGGCGTGTCCCGGCTTGGGCTGCCCCGCCTTCGCTATCGACGACAATCAGGCGCCGACGAAATGCAACCGAAGCCAGGCACACGTCAGCCTTCCATCTGCTCCAGTTCCTTGCCCTTGGTCTCGCGCACGTAGCGGATGACGAAGATGATCGAGAGGATCGCGGCAACGGTGTAGATGCCGTACGCACCGGCCAGGCCGATGCCGGCCAGCAGCATCGGGAAGGTCACGGTGATCGCGAAATTCGACGTCCACTGCGCCGCACCAGCCACAGCCAACGCCGGGCCGCGGATCTGGTTCGGGAACATCTCGCCCAACATGACCCACATCACCGGGCCCCAGGACATGTTGAAGAACACCACGTAGACGTTGGCCGCCACCAGCGCCAGCCGGCCCATGCCGTCGGACAGCTGCAGTCGACCATCGGCCAGGCTGCCACTGGCGAAGGCGACCACCATCAGCACCAGCGCCACCGACATGCCGACCGAACCGACCCACAGCAGCGGCCTGCGGCCGATGCGATCGATCAACAGCGCCGTCAGCAGGCAGGCGCCGATGCTCAGCGCACCGGACAATACGTTGATCAGCAGCGCATCGCTTTCCGAGAAACCCACCGCCTGCCACAGCACGGCGCCGTAGTAGAACACCACATTGATGCCGACCAGCTGCTGGAACATCGCCAGGCCGATGCCGACCCAGACGATGGGACGCAGCTTGCCGGTGGCCTTGCTGAGCAGGTCACCGAATCGCGGCTTGTGCTGGTCCTGGGCCAGGCTCGCTTCGATCTCGGCCTGCTTGTTCACCGCGGCACGCTCCCCGTACAACCGGCCAAGCACCGCCCTCGCCTGCGCCTGCCGGCCCTTCATCACCAGGAAACGCGGACTCTCCGGGATCACCAGCAACAGCAGCAGGAACAGCAGCGACGGCAACGCCTGCATCCAGAACATCCAGCGCCACGCCTCCTGCCCCAGCCAGAGCGGCTCGGTCGAGGCACCCGCGGCCCGGGCCAGAAGATAGTTGCTGAGGAACGCCGCGAACAGGCCGCAGATGATCGCCATCTGCTGCACCGTAGCCAGCCGGCCGCGATAGCGCGCCGACGCGACTTCGGCGATGTAGGCCGGCGACATCACGCTGGCCGCACCGACGGCGAATCCACCGAGCACGCGCGCGCAGACGAACAGCCAGGACGCATGTGCAGCGCCGGCGCCCAGCGCCGACACCAGAAACATCACGGCCGCCACGATCAGCACGCCACGACGTCCCAGCCGATCACCCAGCCAGCCGGCTGCGAACGCGCCGATCGCGCACCCCAGCAGCATCGAGGCCACCTCGAAGCCGAGCGCGGCCTCGCTGGAGTTGAAGGCCTGGCGCAGACCGTCGACGGTGCCATTGATGACGCCACTGTCGAAACCGAACAGGAAACCACCAAGAGTGGCGGCGCAACTGATCAGGACGATGAAGGCCGTGTTCTCACCGCCATTGGAGGCGGCACCGGGCTGGACTGGCGACATGAAGGATCCTGCAAGGAAGGGGGCCGACCGAAGCGGGCCGGCGGCCTTGGCAGCGTCGCACAGGGCGGGCATGCCGCCAAATGGGCATTAGGGGCGCCAATCTGCCCCACTTTCACACGGCAACCGACACCGGGGGCCAACCTGTTCTAGAATTGGCAGGTTCAGAAAGCGATTCGCCCCCTACCCATGCCCTTTGTCGTCACCGAAAACTGCATCAAGTGCAAACACACCGATTGCGTGGAAGTGTGCCCCGTGGATTGCTTCCACGAAGGCCCGAACTTCCTGGTGATCGACCCGGACGAGTGCATTGACTGCACCCTCTGCGAACCCGAGTGCCCGGTCAACGCGATCTTCCCGGAAGACGATGTGCCCGCGGGCCAGGAAGGCTTCGTCGCCCTCAACGCCGAGCTGGCGAAGGCGTGGCCGGTACTGACCGTGCGCAAGGACCCGCCGGCCGACGCCGGTGAGTGGGATGGCAAGCCGGACAAGCTGAAGCTGCTGGAGCGCTGAGGCGCCACCAACGGCAGAAAAAAGGGCGCCATGGGCGCCCTTTTTTGCTTCCGGTAGCGCCGGGCCATGCCCGGCGGAACCTTGGACCGCGCTGCGCGCTCGCCGGGCATGGCCCGGC
>NZ_JBHZOP010000135.1:0-3395 GCF_042787595.1 Stenotrophomonas sp. YIM B13575
TGGCCCAGGCATGTCGATGTCGGAGAGTGGCGGCGACAGCAGTTCCACGCTTGCAACGCTGACCGAAGGCAGCATCACCATCGGCGGCAAGCAGACCACGGCGGCGGAGCTGGGTATCAATACCGATGCCAGTGCCGCGCATCGTGCGCTGGAGGCATTGCCGGATGCCAGCAAGTTGCTGGCCGATCAGCAGGCGATGGCGGCTGCGGCGGGGACGGTGCTTTCAACGAGCAGACAGATTTCTGGAGACCTTGCCTCCCGCGCTCAGGCCGGTGCTGCGAACGCCTATGACGGCTTTGTGGAAAAGCTTGAGGGACAGGATCTTGCCGACTTCCAAGCACTTGATGCCGAGGGACGGCAGAACTACGTCCTCAGCCATAGTGCAGACTACCGCAACTTCTACAGATCCCAACTCCAGTGGGGGATCGGCGGGGACTACAGCCGGGCCTTGGGCGCCGTTACTATGGCCCTTATCGGCGGTGCGTCCGGCCAAGGCGCCAGCCAGGTCGTGGGCAATGCACTTGCTCCCTACGCGGCCCAGTTGATCGGAGAAAAATTCGACACAGGCCACGGTAGCGATCCCAATGCCGTAGCGCAGGCACTGTCACATGCGTTGCTTGGTGCAGTTCTGGCGGAGCTCAATGGCGGCTCGGCGTCAGGGGGGGGCGCTGGCTGGAGCGGGCGGAGAGATCGCTGCGGGCGTGCTGATGCAGGCTTTCCCTTACGCGGACAAAGAAACGATTTCGGCGCTCTCTCAGGCGGTTGGAGCACTGGCGGGTGGTGCGGCGGGGGGCGATCTTGCACAGATCGCTCTCAGTATGGGAATCAGCAAAAATGCCGTAGAAAACAATCGACTTCTAAATGCAGTAGAGCTGGCCCGCATCAAGGAGTTGAGCAACGGCGACGTTGTTCGTGAAGCTGAGCTCACAGCAGCAGCGTGTGCTCTCGTCAAATGTTCAGCTGGGTTCGCGGAAGGCAGTGTTGAGAGGGCCGAGTGGGCAGCCATCGAAGCGTTGGGCTCGACCCCGGAGGCTCTGGATGATCGACAGTGGCTGAAGGTGCAGGTACAGCCAGGCTATTTGTACACGGCGGGCAATGGAGTGGCAACCCAGGAACAGCTGTTCGACTATGCATTTACGGATTACCTGTTTGACTGGGGTTCGAGAAATCAGGCTGGAGTGCGTGCATTCGGCGGCCTGCAGGCGGTTGGCGGAGCGGCGCAGGCGGCTGGTGGTATTGCGATATCACCATCGTGTGCGTCGATAATCGGCTGTGTAGGCGCAGGTTTTCTGATTGCAAGCGGCTATGACAACGCGGTAGCCGGCACCAGCACGCTGTTCACGGGTAAGCCTGCCGCTACTTGGGGCGGACAGGCATTCCAAGCGGCTGGAATTTCGCCAGATGTGGCAGAGCTGCTGTATGCCTTGACTCAAATTGGCGCGGCTGGAGGTACGTCAGGCGGCTTGGTGCGCGGGACAGGAGAATTGCTTGGTGAGCAGGCAGGAAGTAAAGCGAATCAGGGAAATTTTTCCCGATATTTGTCCAACTCCACGGCCCCGGAAATCCAGCAATCTCTGGCCGGACGTGTCTCCGACTTGCGCGGCACTCTACCTCTAGAGTTGCAGGCCAAGGGAAATATCGCCGTTGCTAACGTTGAGATTGCGGGGCTGCCGTCTGAGCTCCGTGCTTTCAGTCGCTATGCTGAAGGAGAAGCGGGCTTCGTTGCTGCCCCTGAGGGAGAGACCGTATTCAAGACTCTAAGTGTGGGTGACTGGGGTAAGGTTGACGGAAAGAATGCTTTCCTGAGGGATGTTGATGGTGAGTTCAAGATTCTTGAAAATGTTGCAAGATCGTTGGGGGACAATCCGTCTGCCGTTGGTAGGATCGATCTTTTTACTGAGTTGAAGGCGTGTGCTAGTTGTTCCAGGTAATATTGCAGTTTAGGGCCCGGTATCCGGGAATACAGCTTAATGTTTATAGTGGGAAGTGATGATGAAGCCTTGGGGGTATAGGGATTACGTGAGGTCGGTAAGCTCTGATGTGGAAGAGGGCATTGGTAAGTTGGGTTATGATTTCGGCCAGGCTATTCTATTTGCATATTCTTCTCTCGAGTTGAAGTTGGAGAATTTTCCCGGGGAAGAGATTTTTGCGCTAACTGCGCTTCTTGCTTGCATATTGGATAGGGGGGCTTTGTCGTTTTATGAGGTTGAGGATGAGATTCCATTTAAGTTTGCAAGAAGTTGCGCGGACGGCAGCGCCGGGAATGCCTCTCAGGCGCTGAATGGAGCCGAGCTCGTAGATTTCTTGTGCGACTTGGGGCGAGTAAGGGCTGCGCTGAGTGTATGAGTGGCATGGTGTTGTTTCGCACACCTAGAGTTTGGCTTTCCTCGAGATTGATTCGTTATATTTTGAGCGAAATTTGGGTGTGGAAATAAATGTGGTTTGGGGTTTGGTGTGCAATGCAGGAGTCGGTCTTGTTTGCCGCCTTCTGCTGAAATGAGTTCGCTATTGAGATAGATGTCTAGCTGGTATTTTTCGATGGCGGAGTTTCTTCACATGGCTCGACCATCCAGGGCGGCGGCAACGTCAACCTGACCAGCACGACGGGCGACATCCACGTAGTGCAGGGCAACCTGAGCGCAGGCAACACACTCAGCCTGGATTCTGCGGGCGACATCCTGTTGGAAGCGGGCAAGGCGCACGTGGCAGACCACAGCAAGAGCAGCAATGCCGGCCCCGAAGTGGGCGTTGGCGTTGTCGTGGGCGCGCAGACGGGCGTGTACGTGTATGCCGAAGCCAGCGTGGGCAGCAGCAAGTCGAACTCGGACAGCAACACCTGGCAGAACACCACGCTGACCGGCCAGCACATTTCGCTTAAGGCCGAGGGTGATACCACCTTGCGTGGCGCGACCGCCACGGCCGACCGCATCGACGTCAAGACCGGCGGCACGCTGACCATCGAATCGCTGCAGGACATGGCCGAGAGCATGTCCAAGAACAGCCAGGTGGGTGGGCGCGTGCAGGTGGCCTTCGGCAATGCGTGGAATGCCGATGGCTACGCCAGCGCAGGCAAGGCAGAGGGCAGCTACCAGGGCGTGGGCCAGCAGAGTGGCTTGTTTGCCGGCAACGGTGGCTATCATGTGGATGCTGGACACGTGAATCTGATTGGCGGCGCGATTTCCAGCACCAACGCGGCCAACAGTGAACTGACCGCACAGACGCTGACCTTCAGCGATCTGCAGAACCAGATGGACTACTCGGCCAGCTCGGGCAGCATCAGTGGCGGTGCCGGCGGGCAGATGAAGGGTTGGGATCCGAAGGCGGGCACTACCGCCCCTCGCGGTGGCCCAGGCATGTCGATGTCGGAGAGTGGCGGCGACAGCAGTTCCACGCTT
>NZ_JBHZOP010000136.1:0-14596 GCF_042787595.1 Stenotrophomonas sp. YIM B13575
GCAGGCCCCGGCGCACCCCTTATCCTCCGGTAGCGCCGGGCCATGCCCGGCGGCTTTTCACCCAGACAACAGGACGCTCCAATGAGTTACGACATGATGGTGTTCGAGGCCAGCGTCGCCCCGCGTGAGGCGGCGGCGTTCATCGCCTGGTTCGAGAAGCAGACGCAGTGGAACGAACGCCACGAGTACGACGACCCGGCGGTCAGCAGCCCGGCGTTGCAGGCCTGGTTTGCGGAGATGGCGGTGCTCTTTCCGCCGCTGAACGGCCCGCTGAGCAACGACGATGATGATCGCGCCGAAGTGACCGAGTACAGCATCGGCCGCGATGTGATCTATGGCGCGTTCGCGTATTCGGTGGCCGAGCGCGCGCATGGGTTGGTGCAGGATCTGGCCGAGAAGCACGGCGTGGGGTTCTTCGATGTGAGTGCTGACGAAGCGGCGATCGTGTATCCGGATGGGCTGGTATTGATCGCGTAGATCCACGCCATGCGTGGATGAACTCCAAAACAATAGAAGTGCGCTTTTGTAGAGTCGAGCCACGCTCGGCTCCGTGACCTATCAGCCGAGCATGGCTCGGCACTACAGCAAACGCATCGCACCCGATTCAGAACAACGTGCCCTGCACCGTGGGTTGTTCGATGCGCGTTGGTTCTTCGGGCACCTCTTCCGCGCCCAGCCGCCAGGCCAATCCACCGAGGCGGCTGGCATGCCGCTTCAACGCGGCCTCCAGTACCTCGGCACTGCCGGCTACCTGCAGGCGCTGGCGGGCGCGGGTGAGGCCGGTGTAGACCAGTTCGCGCGACAGTACGCGGCTGTCCTGGCGTGGCAGCTGCAACCACACTTCATCGAACTCCGAGCCCTGCGCCTTGTGCACGGTCATGGCGAAGGCGCTCTCGTGTGCGGGCAACGCCGCCGGGTGGAAGGCGCGCGGCTGGTCGGCGGTCTCGCCGGGGAACCAAGCCACCATCGCGCCGCTGCCATCGCGCAGGCAGATGCCGATATCGCCGTTGAACAGGCGATGGCGGTAGCTGTTCTCGGTGATCAGCAGCAGCCGGCCCTGGAAGTAGCCCGGGGTGTTGCCGGCCAGCAGCTGTTCGATGCGGCTGTTGAGGCCGCGCGCGCCCTGCGGGCCTTCGCGCAGTGCCGTCAGCACGCGCAGGCGGCCAGCCTGCTGCAGTGCCTGCGTGGGATCCACCGCATCGGCCAGTGCGCGCCAATGGTCGAGCAGGTGCTCGCGCTGGCCGCGCAACGGATCGGCTTCGCCTTCATGGAAGCGGACGCCAGCCAGTTCACCACTGCGCAGCAGGCGCAGGGCGGTGCCACTGTCGCCGCCGCGCACGGCCTGCGCCAGCGGTGCCAGATCCAGCGCATCACTCTGCCGGTAGCCACGCTGCAACTGCACGCGACGACCCGCGAACGCGCGCGGTGCTGCCTGCGGCTGCAGCGTGGCCGCTGCCAGCAGGCCATGCAGCGCCTGCGCGTCGTCGGCGCGGGTGCCGATGCCATCGCCGCTGGCGCGCAGGATCGCGCTGAGCACATCGCCGGCTTCCACCGACGGCAACTGGTCGGGATCGCCGAGCAGGATCAGGCGGGTGCCGCTGGCGATCGCGTCGACCAGCTTGGCCATCAACGGCAGGTCGATCATCGAGGCTTCGTCGACCACCACCACGTCCACCGGCAACGGGTTGTCGGCGTGATGGCGGAAGCGCGGTGAATCGGGAATCACCCCGAGCAGGCGATGCAGGGTGGTGCCGGTGCTGGGCAGCGCGGTGCACAGCGCCGGGTCCAGCCCCTGTTGCTGCAGCCGCTGTACGGCCAGGCGCAGGCTTTCGGCCATGCGCTCGGCAGCGCGGCCGGTAGGTGCAGCCAGCGCCACCTTCGGCACGGGCAGGCCCTGGTGCAGCGCCTGTGCGGCCAACAGCAGCAGCAGGCGGGCGATGGTGGTGGTCTTGCCGGTACCGGGGCCACCGGTGACCAGCGCCAATGGGTGGCGCAGGGTCACGCCGGCGGCGCGTGCCTGCTGGTCTTCGCCGGTGGCGGCCTGCGGGAACAGGCGCGCGAACAACGGCGCCACGGCAGCCATGTCCGGTGCGGGAAGCGGATGCCGGCCGATGCGCTGCAGGCCGACGGCCAGCTGCCGCTCGTACTCGCGGTAACGGCGCAGGTACAGCAGGCCGTTTTCCAGCACCAGCGGCGCTTCCTCTGCGGCGGCGCTGGCGTCCTGCGGCGTCGCCACCCAGGGCGAGGCCCGCAGTTGTGCCAGCCACTGCGCAGGCTCAGGCCATGCTGGCACGCCGTCGATCAGGCGCTGTGGCTGGCGCGAGTCGAACCCTGCGTGCCCCTGCGCCACGGCCAGCGAGGCCAGTGCGGCGGCCAGTGCCACGTCGTCCGGCGTGTCCTCGCGCAGGCGCATGAGGCTGGTGGCCAGGGCGTGGTCCAGGGTGCGCAGCTGGCCACCGCGATGCAGATCACGCAGCAGGTTCATGCGGTTTCTCCGCGCGCGCGCGCCGCCATATCGGCCTGGGCCGCTTCGCCGCCGGCAAACAAGGCATCCAGCGCATCCACCAGTTCCGGGGCGAAACGCTGCACGTGCACGCCGTTGCCGGCAACGTCCAGGCCCCGGCAGAACAGGTAACGGATACCGCCCATGTCGCGTGCGTAGTCGTAGGCCGCGCCCAGGCGGAAACGCAGCCAGCGATGCAGGGCCACGGTGTAGATCAGCGCCTGCAGGTCGTACTCGCTGTGGCGCATGGCGATCTCCAGCAGGTCCGGGCTGTAGCCGGGCAGCCGGTTGGATTTGTAGTCCAGCACATACCAGCGGCCGTCACGCACGTAGGTCAGATCGATCTTGCCGGTCATCAGGCCTTCCAGCCTTCTGCGCAGCCCGAAGCCACGCCGCGCGCTGGCGATGCCGTGCTCGTGCAGCAGCTGCAGCAGCACCGGCACCGCGGTCGGCTCGATGGCGAAGTGGAACTCGATTTCGGCGCGGCGCTCGTGCTCGGGCACGCTGCACAGCGCACCACCTTCGGGCAGCGGCACGGTGAGGGTGTGGCCCACCAGCGGCACCAGCACCGCCACGCCATCGTCCAGATCCTCGTCGGCATAGCCTTCGTCGTGCAGCGAGCGGCGCAGCACGTCGGCCTGTCCCTCCGGCGCCGGTTGCTCAGGCTGCCAGCCGCTCCACAGTGCGAAGTCGACGTTCTCCAGCGCATCGTGCAGGACGTTGCCGAAACGGCTGCCCATGAAGCGTGGATCCGGCGGCGCCATGTCTTCCGCAGCGGCTTCCGGCAGTGCCGGTTCCAGCGGCAGCTCGGCACCGGCGGGTTCGTCGGCGGCCGGTGCGGGCAGTTCGGTGGCCGCCGCTTCGATATCGTCGCTGTTGCCCGCGTCGGCATGCGCCAGCTGGGTGAAGCTGTAAACCCACCAGTCATGGGGCACACGCCGGGTCAACGCACGCACTGCGGGCAGCTCACCTTCGGTTTCGGCCAGCAGCTGCGGCAGACGGCCCGGCAGCGCGCTGTCATCCAGCTCCACGTCCGCATGCACACGCAGCGCCTGCAGATCGCCCAGCAACGGGGACAGGCGGGTTTTCGCATGGCCAGCCAGATCGCCGGTGGCGATCCATAGAGCATGCTCGGCGCGGGTCAATCCCACATACAACAGGCGCGCGTCTTCTGCACGCTGTTCACGCTCACGCTGGCTGCTGGCCGCTTCCCAGGCTTCATCCCTGTCCAGCTTCCAATGCAGCTGGCGCTCGCCCTGCAGGTGCACGGTGCAGTGGGTAGCGGTGTTAGGCGCGCCGCCATCGATCCCCACAAACGGCAGGAACACCAGCGGGTATTCCAGGCCTTTGCTCTTGTGCAGGGTGATGATCTGCACCCGCCGCGCGTCGGACTCCAAGCGCAGCAGCTGCTGCTCATCGTCCTGGTCGGCGTTGGCCATCTGCCCCTGCAGCCAGTCCAGCAGGCCGTGCATGCCCAGTGCCTGCGCCGAGGCTTCCTGCAGCAGTTCGCCCAGCTGCAGGTAATTGGTCAGGCGCCGCTCGCCATCGATCAGCGCCAGCAGGCGTTCGCCCTGCGCGGCGCAGACATCGGCAACCACCGCGAACGGTCCGCCACGCTGCCAGCGCTCGCGCCAGTGCAGCAGCTGCGCCTGGAACCCGCGCTGCAGGTCCCCTTCGCGCTCCATGCTGGCAATCGCACTTGCGCGCTGGCCCAGCAGCACGGTTGCCAACGCGGTGCGCAGGCGCCCTTCGTCGGCCGGTTGCAGCAAGGCCAGCAGCAGCGCACGCAGGTCACGGGCCTCACTGGTGGCGAACAGGCTCTGCTTGCCGGCCGCTACTGCGGGAATGCCGACCGCAGCCAGCGCGCGCTGCACCAGCGTGGCTTCGCGATGCGAGCGCACCAGCACGGCGATATCGCCAGGCTGCAGCGGACGCCCGCGCAGCAGCGCGGTGCCGGCACGCGCTTCCAGCAGGATCTGGTGGATCGCGGCCACGCAGGCCTGGGTCGCCGCGTCGCGCGAGGCATCGGCGCTGAGGGCCTTTTCACCCTCGCTGCGCAGCAGGCGCAGGGTGAGCGCAGGTGCGGCCCGGCCATCACGCAGGTAATCCTCATCGGCTCGCACGCCACCCGGGCGCACCGGCTCGAACTGGATGTCGCGTTCGAGGAAGGCGTCTTCGCCAGCGTTTTCGTACAGCGCCTGCAGCGCGCGCAGCACGGCCGGGCGCGAGCGGAAGTTCTGGTCCAGCGCCGGCGCCTGCTCGGCCACCTGCTTGGCTTTCAGATAGGTATGGATGTCGCCGCCGCGGAAGCCATAAATGGCCTGCTTGGGGTCACCGATCAGGAACAGCGCCGGCTGCAGCCCCAATTCGTCCACCTCCGGCGAGGCGCCGAACACGGTATGGAAGATGCCCCACTGGCGGTCGTCGGTATCCTGGAATTCATCGACCAGGGCGATGCGGTACTGCGCACGCAGCTGCTTGACCAGGGTCAGCCGCTGCGGTCCTTCCAGCGCGCGAGCCACACCGTCGATCAGATCGTCGTAGGTCTGCATGCGGCGCAGGCGCTTCAGGGCCGACAGGCGCTGGGTGGCATCCTCGCGCAGTGCATGCAGGAAGTTCAGCGCACTCGCCCGCAACCACTGTTCGCGCTGGGCCAGCAGTGCCACGTAGCGCTGCAGCGGTGCCTGCAGCGGCGAGGACGGCGTGCGCTCGGCGAACTTCTTGTTGGTCTTGGCCACCAGCGCATCGGGCAGCAGTGCCGGCAGGCGGTCGCTGGACAGCAGTTCGGCGGCGTCGCCGCGCTCGGCCCAACCCAACAGCTGGCGACCCAGCGGGTGCAGCCAGCCCAGCTTGTAGGAGACGCCGTTGATCCACTTGTTGTCGACCGCTTCGCACAGGTCCAGGAAGAAGCGATCACCGTGCTCGCGCACGGCAGCAGCCAGTTCCACCGCGACCGCTTCCAGGGCCGGGCGCGGGTCGTCCACGGCCAGCGGCTGCGGCCGCGGATGCAGCGGTGGCGATGACAGCAGCGCGCGCAGGTCAGCCGCCAGCGCATCCGGGGTTGACCACAGCCAGGTCAGCGGTTCCAGCGTGGCCGGGTCGTTGGCATGCACGCGCCAGAGATCGGCGGCCAGTTCTTCCAGCAGCTCACGATCGCTGGCCAGCAGCTCCGGTGGGTCGAAGGTATGCCCGCTCTCCAGCGCATGTTCGCGCAGCACGCGGGTGCAGAAGCCGTGGATGGTGAAGATCGCCGCCAGGTCGATTTCGTCGGCAGCCACCTGCAGGCGCCGCTTCAACGCCTTGGCGCTTTCCATGCCGTCCTGCAGATGGCGTTGCAGCACCTGCCGGGTCAGCGCCGCGTCGGGCGTTTCATCTTCGCCGGGCGGTAGATCGACCAGGCGTGCGGCCAGGGCCAGACGTTCGCGGATGCGCTTGCGCAGCTCCTGGGTGGCCGCGTCAGTGAACGTCACCGCCAGGATCTGGCCGATACGCAGGCCCTGCTCGACCACCAGACGGGTGAACAGTGTCGCCAGGGTGAAGGTCTTGCCGGTGCCGGCACTGGCTTCGATCAGTCGCGTGCCGTGCAGCGGCAACGCCAGGTAAGGGTCGGGCAAACGTGTGTCGATGGAAGGGTCCTCGGCAACGCGGCTCATGCGTGGCCTGCCTGTGGATCAGTGCCGAAGCTGCGGCCTTCGCGCACGGCGCTGAAGACCACCTGGCTGTTGCGCAGCAGGTCGGCATAACTGGCGTCGTCGGCGAACGGGTCGGCGCCACGCAGCAGCAGCTGCCACGCATCACTGTTGGCTTCACCCCAGCTGCGGTCGCTGCCATGCCATTGCTTCCAGCCTTCGCTGCGCTGCTTTTCCACCGGCGCGTTGAACAGCACCCAGCCGGTGTAGGGCGCGAAGCGAAGCGGCTCGCGCAGGCCGCGCTGGCGCAGCTGCAGCAGCGCGCGCAATGCCGCGCGGGCTGCAGGCACGGTCAGCGCAGGCAAGACATGCGGACCGGGGCCGGCATCACCACCGTCGTGGAACTGCACCAGCGGCAAGGCATCGCCGGCGGCGTTGGCCAACAGCCAGTCGAGCCCCTGGCGGATCACCGCGTTGCCGTTCAGGGCGCCGGCGCGCAGTCGCACCAGGCCCTCCGGATGGCGATCGCCGACCCGGCCATGCAGGCGCACACCGTCGATCTCCACTTCATAGCGGCGGCTCTCCAGCGACGTGCCCTGCAACCAGCCGAGCATGGCCGTGGCGTACGGGCGGGTCTTGAGTTGCTCCACTTCGAACTGGCGCTCGCCGAGGATGCCCGACGGCAGCAGTCCGCGTGCGCGCAACCGTGGGTACAGCGGCTCGCTGTCGCCGGCCAGGGTGGCCTGCACCACGGCCAACTGCACGCTGCGCTTCTCCGGCCCGCGCGAAGACAGCACCAACGGCTCCAGGTCGTCGACGTCCTCAACGTCGTCAGCCAGGCGCAGGCCCAGCGACTGCGCGAGGAACTGGCCGGCCGGATCGCACAGGAAACGACGCAGGCTGTCCAGCGAGACCTCTTCTTCCACCGCGTCGTCCGCCGGTGGCGGCAGTGTGGTGTCGAACCACGGCAGCAGGCCGCCACGCTCCCCACCCAGTCGCCCGGCGGCCGGATGCCACTGCCGGCGGTAGCTGAAGCGGCGCGGGTCGCCATCACCGAAGGCGGCCGGCGAGAACGGCTGCAGCGCGTGGCGCACGGTGAAGTCGCGCGTGGCGGTCGGCGGATCCAGGTGATAGGCCGCGGCGGCGTCGATCAGTTCACTGACCAGCACCGAGGGTTCGCGCACGCTGCCATCGCGCGGGTCGGCGCCAAGATAGCTGAGGTAGAACACATCCTGGGCGGCAGCGAACAGCTGCAGGAACAGGAAACGATCGTCTTCGCGGGTGGAGCGGTCGCCCGGGCGGCGGCGCGGCGTGTCCAGTTCGGCGGTGAGCTGGTTGAGGCCGGCGGCGGGGTCGCGACGCGGGAAATCACCATCGTTGAGGCCGAGCACGCAGATCACCCGGAACGGCAGCAGGCGCATCGGCACCATGCGGCCGAAGCTGATGCCACCGGTCAGCAGCGGCGCCCGCGTATCGGCCTCGGCCAGGGCACCGGCGAAGTGTGCACGCACCACTTCCGGCGGCACGCCGTCGGCGAACCCGGCCTTGTACGCATCCTCGGCGAACTGGTTGAGCAGCTTGCGCAGGCGCTCCAGCGCACGCTGGCTGTTGGGTGAGCTGGGCGGCGTCGGCAGCAGCGCATCGAGCAGCGACAGCAGGCGCTGCCGCCACTGCGCGGGGGTCAACAGCTCGCCGAGCCGGCGCTGGTAGACGGCCAGCACGCGCAGCAGGCGCAGCAGCCGGTCCAGCGCATCCAGCGCCCCGCCTTCCAGTTCGATCCACGGCGCCACCCCGGCCAGGTCCACCTCGCTGCCGGTGGCGTGGCCCAGCAGCAGGCGATCCAGCGCGAACTGCCAGGTGTAGGCGTCATCGCTGGGGGCCTGCAGCTGGTCGCGATGGTTGGCATCCAGGCCCCAGCGTGCGCCCGCCTGCTGCAGCCAGCCATGCAGGCGATCGAAGTCGACCGCTTCCAGGCCGGCGGCCTCGGCCAACGGTGCACTGGCCAGCAGGTCCAGCACCTCGTTCAGGCCGAAGCGCGAAATCGGCAGGCCGAGCAGGTGCACGAACACATCGGCCAGCGGCTCGCCGGCCAGCGGACTGCTGTCGGCCAGCGCGTAGGGAATGTGCTCGTCGTCGCCCCCCCGTCCGCCGAACACCGCTTCCAGATAGGGCACATACGGGTCGATGTCCGGCGCCAGCACGGCGATCTCACGCGCCTGCAACGGCGGGTCGAAGCGCGGATCCTGCAGCAGGCTGCGCAGCTGGTCGTGCAGCACCTGCAGCTCGCGCAGGCGGGTGTGGCAGGCATGCACCTGCAGGCTCGGGTCGTCGCTGCGCAGGCCGTCGCGCGGTTCGCCCGACGGCAAGGCGCGGCGGTGGAACAGGTCACGCTGCAGGCGGTGCAGCAGGCTGTCGGACAGCCCGCCCTGGTCCATGGTCGGCCGCGAATCTTCTTCCGGGTCGGAATAGGCCGCGATCTCACCGGCCGGATGCACCACTTCGTAGCTGCCCAGCACCGCCATGAAATCGCGGCCGGCCGCACCCCACGCTTCCAGCAGGCGGTTCTCGCCGGCGGCCTCGCCAAACGGGTCCGGCGCGCCGCTGCGCAGGCGCTCTGCCAGGGTCTGCAGGTCGCCCCAGTAGGACTGCACCGGCGTGGGCAGGTAGAAATGCAGTTCGCCCACCCGCGACTGGGTGGCCATGACGCGCAGTACGTCGGGCGAGATGTTGAGGGTGGCAAACGCCGACATCCGCGCTGGCAGGCCCTTCGGCAGCGGCTGGCCGGCGCCCTCGAAGCGGTCCAGGTAGGCCTGGATGCGGCGCGCGCGGTAACCATGGCCGGTGGCGATGCTGCGCCACAGGATGGCCTGCGGATCGGCCGCATCGGCGCCGGCCTCCCAGCGCAGCAGCCAGTCGCGGCGCCAGGCCTGGTACTTCTCGAACACCGACGCCAGTTCGCCGGCCAGGGCCCAGGGTTTGAGCGCGTCGCCACCGGCAAGATAGGACTGCAGCGCACGCATGGGCGGCTGCGCCAGCAGGTCCGGGTCGCGCAGGGCCTGGTACAGGCGCCAATGCAGGGCGGCCGCGTCCAGATCGTCGGCTTCGCCCTCGACATTGGCGTTCAATGCCCGGGCAACGAACTCACCGGGGGTGAGAAATTCCAGGTTGGCGGCCACGCCATACTCGGCGGCCAGGGTCGCCTGCAGCCAGCGCCGCATCGCCACCTGCGGGATCAGCACCACCTCCGGCGCCAGCAGCGGCTGTCCCGCCACCGGCACACGCACGTTGCGCGCCAGCAGGGCAGCCAGCACGTCCAGCGAATTGGAATGGTAGAGGCGGAAATCGCTGCCCGGGTCACTCATCGTGCACAGTGTGCAGCACACCCGGCCGTATTCAATGCCGGGGTACGGCGATCGCGACGGATTGTTCCGGTCGTTTCAGGAATTGTCCCGGTCTGGCGGCGGTCCGGCCGTGCAACAATACTGGACCGTCCAGTCTGCTTATGTTCAGCAGCCTGACCCGATGCTTCAATGTCGAAAAAACGTTAAGGGTGCCCATGTCGGCTTCCACCCCCAGTCTGGTGCAGTTATCCAACGTCCGCATCGACCGGAGCGGGCGCACGATCCTGCGCGACGTTTCGCTGCAGGTGCCCAAAGGCAGCATCACCGCCGTGCTGGGTCCGTCCGGCAGCGGCAAGTCGACCCTGCTGGCGGCGCTGACCGGCGAACTGCGTCCGGTCACGGGTGACATCACCCTGTTCGGCAAGCCGATCCCGCAGCGCACCGCTGAACTGCTGGAGATGCGCAAGAGCGTTGGCGTACTGCTGCAGGGCAATGGCCTGCTGACCGACCTGACCGTGGCCGAAAACGTTGCCCTGCCGTTGCGCACCCATACCCGCCTGCCGGCACCGGTACTGCGCCGGCTGGTGCAGATGAAGCTGCATTCGGTGGGCCTGCTGGCGGCCGCCGATGCCTGGCCGCGTGAACTGTCCGGCGGCATGGCCCGCCGCGTGGCCCTGGCCCGCGCATTGGCCCTGGACCCGCCGCTGATGATCTACGACGAGCCGCTGACCGGGCTGGACCCGATCGCTTCGGGGGTGATCATGAGCCTGATCCAGCGCCTCAACCACAGCCTGGGCCTGACCAGCATCATCGTCAGCCACCACGTGCACGAGACCCTGCCGATCTGCGACCAGGTGATCGCGATCGCCAACGGCGGCATCGTGTTCCAGGGGACGCCGGAGGCGCTGCAGTCCAGCCAGGACCCGCTGCTGCGGCAGTTCCTGCACGGCCAGCCCGACGGTCCCATCCCGTTTGATGCCGCACCGCGCGCGAGGGTTGCCTGATGCCGTTCGTGCAAGCCACCCGCTCGCTGGGCCGTGCCGGCCTGTTCTCGCTGACCGTGCTGCGCGGTTCGCTGCCGACCCGTGATTTCCTGGCCGAGCTGACCCGCGAGATCTACAAGATCGGTGCGCGTTCGCTGCCGATCATCGCCGTCGGCGGCGCCTTCGTCGGCCTGGTGCTGACCCTGCAGGGCTACCGCACGCTGACCACCTTCGGTGCGGCCGACGCATTGTCCACCCTGCTCGGCCTGTCGCTGTACCGCGAACTGGCACCGGTGCTGACCGCGCTGCTGTTCATCGGCCGTGCCGGCAGCTCGATCGCCGCCGAACTGGGTCTTATGCGCGCCACCGACCAGATCAAGGCGCTGGAACTGATGGCGATCGACCCGGTGGCCAAAGCCGTGGCGCCGCGCTTCTGGGCGGCGGTACTGACCGTGCCGCTGCTGACCGGCATCTTCTGTTCGCTGGCGATCAGCGCCAGCTATTTCGAGGCCGTGCACGTACTGGGCCTGGACAACGGCGTGTTCTGGTCGGCGCTGCGTGGCAGCGTGGACTTCTGGGACGATTTCGGCGTGGCGATGCTGAAGTCGGCGATCTTCGGTGGCACCGCCGCACTGGTTGCCGCCTATGTCGGTTTCCACGCCGAACCGACCATCGAAGGCACCTCGGTGGCCACCACCCGTGCGGTGGTCAACGCCTCGCTGCTGGTGCTGATGTTCAACTTCGTGCTGTCGGCAATGTTGTTCACCTAACCCCTCCACCGGCGGTGCGCATCGGCGCGCGGCCACCACGACTGATCAGGTAATCCACATGGCCATCCGCGGTCCCAGACTCGAATTCTCCGTCGGCGCTTTCCTGCTGCTGGCCCTGGCCTCGCTGATGGTGCTGGCCGTCGCCTCGACCAACCAGCGCTGGAGCTGGGGTGGCGAAGGCTATGAACTCAAGGCCCGCTTCTCCCAGGTCGGCCAGCTGCGCAAGCAGGCGCCGGTGAAGATCGGTGGCGTCACCGTCGGCCAGGTCGCGGCAATCGACCTGGACCCGGTGAAGTTCGAATCGATCGTGACCCTGCGCATGGACAGCAAGGTCAAGGATCTGCCGGCCGATACCTCGGCGGGCATCTTCACCAGTGGTTTGCTCGGCGAGAGCTATATCGGTCTGCAACCCGGCGGCGATCCCGACGTGCTGAAGCCCGGCGAAGAGATCGTCTTCACCCAGCCGGCCGTGGACCTGATCCAGCTGGTCGGCAAGTACATGTTCAGTGGCGGCGCCGGTGGCGGCGCTGCTCCGAAGCCCAACGATGGCGCGCAGGCGCCTGCAACGGAACCGCAACCATGAAGATGAAACTGATCCCGGCCCTGCTCGCCTCGTCGCTGCTGCTGGCCACCCCGTTCCTGGCCCAGGCGCAGGCCGCCGCCCCCGCTGCTGCTGCCCCCCAGGGCCAGGCCGGCAAGGTGGTGATCGACGCCAGCACCCGCATCCTCACTACCCTGCAGCAGCGCCGTGCCGAATTCAGCGGCAACCCGGCCAGCCTGCGCAGCTACATCGACAGCGAGCTCAACCGCACCTTCGACCGCGACTATGCCGCGCGCCTGGTGCTGGGCACGCACGCCCGGGGCGCCGCCGACGCGGACATCAAGCTGTTCGCCAATGCGATGGCCGACAACCTGATGCAGCGCTATGGCTCGACCCTGCTCAACATCCAGGGCAAGCCGAGCTTCCGCCTGAAGGGCGAAAGCCCGCTGCCGGGCAACCGCGGCGTGCGCGTGAGCACCGAGCTGGTGCGTGCCGGCAGCGAGCCGACGCCGGTCGAGTACTGGATGCGCAATGAAGGCGGCCAGTGGAAGATCTTCGACGTCAACATCGAAGGCATCTCCTACGTGCAGACCTTCCGCAACCAGTTCGATGCCCCGCTGCGCCAGAAGGGCATCAAGCAGGTGGCCAACGATCTGCGCAGCGGCAGCATGCAGGCCGGGCCGGCCGGCAATGGCAAATAAGGCGCTGGCGCTGCTGGAAGGTGACACCCTGCGCCTGCGCGGGGTACTCGACCGTGCAGCGGTGATCGCACTGTGGCCGCAACTGCAGGCCCTGCCGGCGCAGCTGTCGCGGCTGGAACTGGCAGAGGTCGAGCGCGTGGACAGCGCCGGCCTGGCGTTGCTGGCCGAGCTGGCCGCGCGCGCGCGCCAGGGCGGTCATCCGCTGACGATCTCCGGCGCCCCCGCCGGCTACAACGAACTGAGCGCGGCCTACCGGCTGTCGCCCGACCTGGACTTCAACGCTACTTCTGCTGCGAGCTGACATGAACGTCGTGCGCGTTTTCTCCCTGATCCTCCTGGCCGCCGCGCTCAGTGCCTGTGCCGGCAAGCCGGCACGCAGCGATGCGCCGGTGGCCGACACCGTGGTGCCGGCGACGAGTACCGCCCCCGTCGACAATGCGGCTGGTGCCGATGCACCTGCTGCGAGCGTGGCTGCCGACGCCCCCGTACCTGCAGCGGCCACGCCGGCACCGGCGGTCGCTTCGCAGGGTGCAAGCGGCAATGATGCCGCTGCCACTGCTCCGGGCGGCGATGACGACTTCGACGCGTTGTACGGCGCCAACGGCAGCACCACCAGCACCGTTGCGTACGACCCGTGGGAACCGTTCAACCGCAAGGTGCACGGGTTCAACAATGCGGTCGACCGCGGTATCGCCCGTCCGCTGGCAACCGCCTATACCCACGTGGTGCCGCGCTTTGCCCGTACCGGCGTAAGCAACTTCTTCAGCAACCTGCGTGCACCGCTGACCATCACCAACCAGCTGCTGCAGGGCCGCCCGGCCGATGCCTGGGACAGCCTGGGCCGGTTCCTGATGAACAGCACGCTGGGCGTTGGTGGCCTGTTCGATCCGGCCAGCAAGGCGATGGTGCCGCGTCGCAACGAGGACTTCGGGCAGACCCTGGGTGCCTGGGGCTGGCGTCGTTCGCGCTACGTGGAACTGCCGTTCTTCGGCCCGCGCACCGTGCGTGATGTGTTCGGCCTGGCCGGTGACATCCCGCTGTCGCCGATCCGCCGCATCGAAAGCGACAAGTACCGCATCGGCCTGCAGGGCCTGCAGCTGGTCGACACCCGCGCGCAGCTGCTGGCGATCGACGACCTGCGCGATACCGCGGTGGACGAATACGCATTGGTCCGCGATGCCTGGATGCAGCGCCGCAACTACCAGATCGAGAACGACCTGCGCGGCAAGCGCGAGCGTGGCAGCGACGATGCGAACTCGCCGATCCCGGTCGATGCGATGCCGATGCCGCAGTGGACCAACTGATCCACGTTGGCCCCGCATGAACGAAAACCCCGCCTCGGCGGGGTTTTTTTTGGGCGCTGTGGGTCGGGTCGGAGCCCTTTCCCGTGGAAAGGGATCCGACCCTGGCCGATCAGGCCGCCAGTGCCGCCTCGACCGCTTCGCGCAGGCGCGCATCATCGGCGGCCACGTCCGGGGCGAAGCGTGCGATGACCTTGCCATCGCGGCCGACCAGGAACTTCTCGAAGTTCCACAGCACCGCCGGTGCCGGGTGGATCGGAATCTCCTTGCTGGCCAGGCGCTCGCGCAGCGGGCCTTCGCCGATCGCCTGCGGCTGCGCGGCAGTCAGCTGCTGGTACAGCGGGTGGGTGTCTTCACCGGCCACGCTGATCTTGGCGAACATCGGGAAGCTCACGTCGTAGGTCAGCTGGCAGAACTGCTGGATCTCCGCCTCGCTGCCCGGTTCCTGGCCGAGGAAGTTGTTGGCCGGGAAGCCCAGCACCTCCAGGCCCTGCGCGTGCTTTTCCGCGTACAGCGCCTGCAGGCCTTCGTACTGCGGGGTCAGGCCGCACTTGGACGCCACGTTGACCAGCAGCAGTACCTTGCCCTGGTAGTCGGCAAGCGAGGACGGCTGGCCGTCGATGGTGGTGAGGGAAACATCCTGGATCGAGGTGCTCACGCGGGGCTCCGGCTGCAGCGGGGAAAGGCCCACCAGCATACCGCCGCACGCGCTGTTGTAGAGCCGAGAGCCGAGCCCATGCTCGGCTGATGCCACGGTAGCCGAGCATGGGCTCGGCTCTACAGGACATCCTCAATCAACGCAGATGGTGCCTTGTGCCTTGCCACCG
>NZ_JBHZOP010000137.1:0-9785 GCF_042787595.1 Stenotrophomonas sp. YIM B13575
CTGTGCAGGGGCGTGAGCCGCATGGATGCGGCGACCGAGCTTACAGGGACGTACTTGCAGCGCCCCCTGCACAGCCCACCCGCCCGGCCCACCCGCAGCACCGCACCCGGCCCAGCCACGAGGGGCTCAGCCGTTGGCAGGAAACCCGCCACCCACATGAACGCCGGAAAACAGCCCCCGCCCTGCACACCCCGCATCACCCGTTTTTCGCCTGCGATTAACCGCGCCAGGACCACGGTGGACCTGCGCCGGCATCCCCGCCGCCGCGCTTCCCTCGTCCCCTTGGAATACGATCATGGCCAACCAGCAGAACCGTCATCCCGGCAAGGAACAGCAGGGCAAAACACCGCAGGACCAGCAGCGCCAGCAGCAACAGCAACAGCAGCCGAGCGAGCAGCAGAAGAAGAATCCGCAACAGGGTTCCATGAAGAACCCGCAGCAGCGTTGATGCAGCCAGGGGCCAGAGCCCGTGCTAAGGGGTCTGGTCCCGCTGCCGCCGGTCGATTCAATCGGGAATCGGCAGCGACCAGGTCTCCTTGACCTCTTCCATCACGATGTAGCTCTTCGATTCACGCACATGCGGCAGGGTCAGCAGGGTGCTGCCAAGCAGCTTGCGATACGAAGCCATCTCGCTGATCCGCGCCTTCAGCAGGTAATCGAAATCGCCCGACACCAGATGGCATTCCAGCACGTTGGGCAGCTTCAGCGCCGCCCGCCGGAACTCCTCGAAGATGTCACCGGACTTGTAGGCCAGGCTGATCTCGACGAACACCAGCAGGCTGGCTTTCAGCGCCGACGGGTCCAGGTGGGCGTGATAGCCGGTGATCACTGCTTCGCGCTCCAACCGGCGCACGCGCTCGGTACACGGGGTGGTCGACAGACCGACCCGTTCGCCCAGCTCGGTGAAGGAAATGCGGCCTTCGCCCTGCAGGATGCGCAGGATCTTGCGGTCGATCTTGTCCAGTTCGCGGGGGCGGGTGGTCATGGCCGTCAACCTCGGGGAATGAATCAGAGGAAAATATCCTGCCTGCATTCCTAAAATCAGGCAAATCACCTAGGAACGGAAGAATATACTTCCCCGATTGTGGCCCCTGCGCACCCAAATGCAGGGAATGATCGGGTTGGAGAATTCCCATGCGAGTCCTAGTTCTCGGCAGCGGCGTGATCGGCACCACCAGTGCCTGGTACCTGCGACAGGCCGGGTTTGAAGTCACGGTCGTCGACCGCCAGCCCGGTCCTGCGCTGGAAACCAGCTTCGCCAATGCCGGCCAGCTGTCCTTCGGCTACACCTCGCCGTGGGCAGCCCCGGGCGTGCCGAAGAAGGCCATCGGTTGGCTGTTCGAGAAGCACGCGCCGCTGGCGATCAAGCCGGGCATGGACCTGGCCCAGTACCGCTGGTTGTGGCAGATGCTGCGCAACTGCACCCACGAGCGCTACGCGATCAACAAGGCGCGCATGGTGCGCATGTCCGAGTACAGCCGCGACTGCCTGAACGAGCTGCGCGCGCAGATCGGCATCGATTTCGAAGGGCGCGACCTGGGCACCACCCAGCTGTTCCGCACCCAGCAGCAGCTGGATGCATCAGCGCAGGACATCGAGATCCTGGCCCAGTACGGCGTGCCGTACGAAGTGCTGGATCGCGCCGGCATCATCAAGGCCGAGCCCGCGCTGGCCCACGTCGATGGCCTGGTCGGCGCGCTGCGCCTGCCGCGCGACCAGACCGGCGATTGCCAGCTGTTCACCCGCCGCCTGGCGCAGATGGCGGCCGAAGCGGGTGTCGAGTTCCGCTACGACCAGGACATCACCGGCGTGGAATTCGACGGTGACCGCATCACCGGCGTACGCATCGGCGGCAAGCTGGAAACCGCGGACCGCTTCGTGGTCGCACTGGGCAGCTATTCACCGGCACTGGTTGCGCCGCTGGGCATGCGTCTGCCGGTGTACCCGCTGAAGGGCTACTCGCTGACCCTGCCGATCACCGATCCGGCGATGGCGCCCACCTCGACCATCCTCGATGAGAGCTACAAGGTGGCGGTCACCCGCTTCGACAACCGCATCCGCGTCGGCGGCATGGCTGAAGTGGCCGGTTTCGACCTGTCGCTGTCGCCGCGTCGCCGCGAGACGCTGGAACTGGTGGTGCGCGATCTGTACCCGAAGGGCGGTGACCTGGCCAAGGCCGAGTTCTGGACCGGCCTGCGCCCGGCTACGCCGGACGGCACGCCGGTGATCGGCGCCACGCCGTTCCGCAACCTGTTCCTCAACACCGGCCACGGTACGCTGGGCTGGACCATGGCCTGCGGCTCGGGCCGCTACCTGGCCGACCTGATGAGCGCGCGCCAGCCGCAGATCAGCACCGAAGGCCTGGATATCTTCCGCTACGGCCAGTACCGCCACGCCCCGCAACATGAGAACCGCACATGCGTCCTGCCCGCGCGCTGATCGACCTGGGCGCACTGCGCAGCAACTACCGCCTGGCCCGTGAACTGGGCGGTGGCAAGGCGCTGGCGATCATCAAGGCCGATGCCTATGGCCATGGTGCGGTGCGCTGCGCGCAGGCACTGGAAGGTGAGGCCGACGGCTTCGGTGTGGCCACGATTGAAGAGGCGCTGGAACTGCGCCAGGCCGGTATCCGTGCCCCGATCCTGCTGCTGGAAGGCATCTTCGAGCCGAGCGAAATGGCGCTGGTGGCCGAGCATGACCTGTGGTTCTCGGTCGGTTCGCCGTGGCAGCTGGAAGCGCTGGCCGCGTTCGACAGCCCGCGCCCGCTGACGGTGTGGCTGAAGCTGGACAGTGGCATGCACCGGCTGGGCCTGGACGTGGCCGGTTTCCGCGCCGCGCACGCGCGCGTGTCGGCACTGCCGCAGGTGGCGCGCATCGTACTGATGACCCACCTGGCGCGCGCCGATGAGCTGGACAGCGAGCGCACCCATGAGCAGGCCGCGACCTTCGTGGAGGCCATCGAAGGCCTGCAAGGTGAGACCAGCGTCTGCAATTCGCCGGCGCTGCTGGGCTGGCCGGATGTGTGCAGTGACTGGGTGCGCCCGGGCCTGATGCTGTACGGGGCCAACCCGCTGCCGGACAACAGCGAACTCACTGCGCGCCTACGCCCGGTGATGACGATGCAGTCCAAGGTGATCGCCGAGCGCTGGATCGAGGCCGGCGAGCCGGTCGGCTACGGTGCGCGTTTCGTCGCCAAGGCACGCACACGCGTGGGCGTGGTCGCACTGGGCTATGCCGATGGCTATCCGCAGTTCGCTCCCAATGGCACCCCGGTGCTGATCGATGGCCAACCCGGTGGGCTGATCGGCCGCGTGTCGATGGACATGCTGACCGTGGACCTGACCGCGCATGCGCACGCCGGCGTCGGCAGCGTGGTGGAACTGTGGGGCACTGCGCCGACCCTTTCAGAGTTGGCGCCGCGTTGCGGTGTCAGTGCCTACCAGCTGCCGTGTGGTGTCAAGCGCGTGGCACGCGTCTACCAGGATTGACCGGCGCTGGTAACGGGCGACCCTGGTCGGCGCCGTGAATGCGTGTCGACCAAGGTCGACACCTACCGGGCAGCGGTGACGCGCGAGGTCAGCTGGCGCTTCACCCAGTCATCGATCAGGCGCTTTTCATAGCGCAGCGGATCGGTATCGCTCTTCAGGCCGATGTTGTGCAGGTAGCCGCTGTCGCTCAGGCGGGCGTCGCCTTCATCGATGATGCGCCCGCTGGCATCCTTCAGCGTGTACTGCAGGGTGATCCGCGGCGGGTAGATGTCGCGCATGATCCGGATGTCGCTGCCACGCGGGCCGTGCCAGGGCTCGTAGTCGCCCGCGCGCTTGATATCGACCAGGGTCACGTCCAGCGTCTGCCCGGCCTGCAGTGGCTTGGCGGCGCTGGTCTGTACGTAACGTGCCAGCTGCTGCACCCAGTCCCCACGTTCAGCCTCGAAGCGGTTGCTGCTCTGACGGAGCTCGGTGAACTTCGCCGGATCGTCCCACTTCACGCTGACCGGGCCATCGGCCTGCAGCGCGCGCGGTGCGTCGGGCGCGGTTACCGTGCGCGGCGCGGCGGCCACGCTGCCCACGGCAAGCATGCCGGCCAGCAGCAGGGCGGTTGAAAGCGAACCTTTCATGGCAGTCTCCTGCGTCCCCGAAGCGGGGAGGGTGATGATCTCGGATCGAGTGTGATCCCGCTGGAGGGCCGCAGCAATGGTCAGTAGCGTCAAATGCGTCAACAGTTGCCGCCAATTCATGGTCGTCAACCGTGACTGACGGCGCTTGACGCTGTGAATACGCGCTCTGGAAGATGCTGTACCTCCATCCGGTCTTTTCACGACGCCCTTGTCCACACTGCCGCCCCTCGTGGAGCGCTCACCCTTGATGGTGCCGACGCCCGAAACTGACCTGCACCATGGCGTGCTTGAGCGCATCAACGCAGGTTTCTGTGTGATCCAGGTGCTGTTCGATGGCGACGAGGCGATCGATTACCGCTTCCTCGAGGTCAACGACGCTTTCGAGCGCCACACCGGCCTGAAGGATGCCTGTGGCAAGCGCATGAGCGCGCTGGAGCCGCAGCACGAAGGCGACTGGTTCCGCATCTATGGCGAAGTCGCCCGGACCGGGCGGCCGGCCCAGTTCGAGATGGAGGCACGTGCCCTGGGGCGTACGTTCGCCGTTGATGCCGTTCGGGTGGGGCGGCCAGGCGAGGACAAGGTCGGCATCCTGTTCTTCGATGTGACCGCGCGCAAGCAGATGGAAGTGGAACTGGGCGAGAGCGAGGCCCGTTTCAGTGCGTTGGCCGATGGCCTGCCGATGCCGGTGTGGGTGCTGGATGAGCGCGGCCACGCCCGTTTCGTCAACAGTGCCTTCAGCGAGTTCTTCGGCGGCGACGAGAACCGCGTGCCGGAAGATGTCTGGCGCGGCCTGGTGCATCCCGACGATGCCTCGGTGTTCGAATACGAACTGCAGGAAGCACTGAAAGCGCAGCGTTCGATGCACGCGCTGGTGCGCGCCCGCCGTGCCGATGGACAGTGGCGCTGGCTGGAAATGAACGCGCGTCCGCGCTTCTCGCGGATGGGCCGCTTCATCGGCCTGGCCGGCAGCAGCCCGGACGTCACCGAGCGTCGCGAGATCGAACTGGCGCGCGAGGAACTGCTGCAGTCCGAGCGCGCCGCGCGCAGTGCTGCAGAAAACATGGCGCGGCTGAAGGATGAGTTCCTGGCCACGCTGTCGCACGAGCTGCGCACGCCGCTGACCACGATCCTGGGCTGGAGCGAACTGCTGCTGCAGCGCGTCGATGCCACCAGCCCGCTGTACAAGGGCCTGGGGGTGATCGCCAACAGTGCCACCGCGCAGAAGCGGTTGATCTCGGACATGCTCGATCTCAGCAGCATGCTGCTGGGCAAGGTGCAGCTGGAAGTGGAAGTGCTGGATCTGCGCGACCAGTTGAACGAAGCGATGGGCGCGCAGGAGCTGGTGGCCGAGGGCAAGGCGCTGGACGTCACCCTGCAGCTGCCGGCGCAGGCCTGCCAGGTGCTGGGCGATGCCACCCGGCTGCAGCAGGTGTTCTGGAACCTGCTGTCCAACGCGATCAAGTTCACCCCGGCCGAAGGCCGCATCGACGTGCAGCTGCAGGCCGATGGCAACTACTGGACGATCACCGTGCGCGATACCGGCGACGGCATCGCGCCGGAGTTCCTGAACCATCTGTTCAGCCGCTTCCGCCAGGCCGACGGCACCACCACCCGCCGCCATGGCGGTCTGGGCCTGGGCCTGGCCATCGTGCAGCAGCTGGTCGAACTGCACGGCGGTACGGTCAGCGCGGCCAGCGATGGCCACGGTCACGGTTCCACCTTCACTGTGCGCCTGCCGCAGCACCTGCCCGATGCCGAGCGGCGTCCGCTGCGTGAGGTCGTCAGCGGTCCGATCCTGGAGCCGATGGTGGTCGAGCCCTACCCGCTGCGCGGCCTGCATGTGCTGGCGGTGGAAGACCAGCCAGAAGTGCTGGAGTACCTGCGGCGCATGCTGGAAGAGCAGGGCGCCAGCGTGTCCGCGGCCAGTTCCGCAGGCGAGGCGCTGGCGCTGCTGGCCGACAATGGCCACCTGCAGTACCACGTGCTGCTGACCGATATCGGCATGCCGGGCATGGATGGCTATGGCCTGGTGAGCACGCTGCGACAGGATCTGGGCGTGGATGCCGCCGCACTGCCAGCGGTGGCGGTGACGGCGCTGGCGCGCGCGGATGACCGACGTCGCGCGCTGGCCTCGGGCTTCCAGGAACACGTGGCCAAGCCGTACTCGGTGGCCCAGCTGGTAGGTGTCGTGCGGCGCGTGCAGGCCACGCGCGGGGACGGACTGCTGCACTGAGCATTCACGGCCAATCGGCGACCCTGCAGAGCAGGAGGTCGCCGATGTCCCGTATTGCTCCCCGCATCCATACCGACCCAGCGCAGATCACGCGCCTGGAAGCCCTGCTGCCACAGTTGCGCGGCGAAACCCAGGTGCAGCTGACCCTGCACGATGGCCGCCGCCTGCTGGGCACGGTTGCGGTGCAGCCGACGCTGCAGCAGTACCGCAACGACGCCGGCGACGAAGGCAGCAACGGCCAGCTGCGGCTGGACGATCTCGATTCGCCGGTGCAGCAGCATCACGTATGGCTGGATGAAATCGCCAGCATCCGCGAGCTGCCGCCCACGGCGCCTTGATCCGATGTAGAGCCGAGCCCATGCTCGGCTGCCGTTTGCGCGGCTGTGCCGCCGCCCGAGCATGGGCTCGGGCGCTACAGGCCTGTCAGTGCTCGAACAGCGTTGCCGTCGCCTCGAACCTGCGCGCATAGGCGCGCTCCTCGGCTACCCGGGTCACTTCATCGTCGGCCAGATCCGGTGCCCCGTACACGGCGTAGGCCACACTGCCATCGGCGCCGTGGCCGACCTGGTGCAGACGGTAGCGGGAATGACCACCGCCGGTGTCCTCCGGGTAATGCACGGGGGGATGGCTGCCTTCCAGGTCCATTTCACTGTTGTCGACAACACCTCCGACGAACAAGGCACGCATGCAGGATCTCCAGGAGTTGCGGGGGAGCTTCTACCCTGAACGCTGGCATGTTGCTGCGGCATCAAGGCAACGTTGAAGTTTCGCAAAGCGGCGGCCGGGGCCGGGCCGGACAAGCCGGTACAATGGACGGCCCTCACGCTTCCAGTACCCGCGCCGATGGCATCCAGCGACGACGCCCCCCTGCAGACCCTGTTCCTGCCGTTCTCCAGCGGCGCCCTGCGCTGGCCGGAGGGGCCGGTGGCCTTCCTGCGCGCCCGTGACGGCTGGCCCCTGCGCGAGCAGGCCGGCGGCCGCGAGGTCGACTGCGAGCAAAGCTTCGCTCCGTTCGCGCAGCCGCTGCAGCAGGCCGCTGGCTGGACCGTCAGCGGCCAGCTGGATGATGTTGCCGGCCGCGGCCGTTACCCGCTGGTGCTGGTGCTGCCGCCGCGCCAGCGTGAGGAAGCCCGCGCGCTGTTCGCCCGCGCCCTGGCGCTGGTCGCCGAGGGGGGCCGCATCGTGGCCTGCCAGCACAACAACGAAGGCGCCCGCTCCGGCGAAGGCGATCTCAAGCAGTTGGCCGGCCTCGGCGGCAGCCTGACCAAGAACCACTGCCGCGTGTTCTGGACCGCTCCGCTGCAGGGCCAGCATGATGTGGACGTGGCCAAGCGCTGGGGCAGCCTGGACGCAGTGCGGCCGATCGTCGGCGGCCGTTTCCTCAGCCGCCCGGGCGTGTTCGCCTGGGACCGCATCGACCCGGCCTCGGCGCTGCTGGCCGAACACCTGCCGGCCGACCTGGCCGGGCGTGCGGCCGACCTCGGTGCCGGTTACGGCTACCTGTCGCGCGAGCTGCTGGACCGCTGCCCGAAGATCACCGCGCTGGACCTGTACGAGGCCGAGAAACGCGCGCTGGACCTGGCCGAACTCAATCTTGCGCCGCCGCCGCGCCCGGTGCCGCTGCGCTTCCTGTGGCGTGATGTCACCGCCGGTATCGAGCCGGACTACGACGTCATCATCAGCAACCCGCCGTTCCACACGCCCTCGCGTGCGGATCGCCCGGACATCGGCCAGCGCTTCATCGCCGTGGCCGCGCAGGCGCTGCGCCCGGGTGGGCGCCTGTACGTGGTGGCCAACCGCCACCTGCCGTACGAGTACACGCTCAATGAGAGCTTCGGCGCGGTGCGCGTGGTTGCCGAGCGCGATGGCTTCAAGCTGGTCGAAGCAGTGAAGGGCAAGGGGAAGGGTCGGTGAAACTGGTCAAGCTCATCGCCAACCTCGGCTACGGCAGCCGCAAGCAGGTGCAGTGGATGTTCCGCGAAGGCCGCGTCACCGACGCCGACGGCGAGGTGCTGTATGCCGACGACAAGGTGCCGCATGAAGTGGTGCGCGTCGACGGCGAGCCGCTGGACCCGCCGGTGGGCCTGTCGCTGGCGATGCACAAGCCGGCCGGCTACACCTGTTCGACCAAGGACAAGGGCCGCCTGATCTACGACCTGCTGCCGCCGCGCTTCCGCGACCGCGACCCGGTGCTGTCCACCGTCGGCCGCCTGGACCGCGAGACCAGCGGCCTGCTGCTGCTGACCGACGACGGCAATCTGCTGCACCGGATCATTTCGCCGAAGTCGAAGCTCCCCAAGGTCTACGAAGTGGAGCTGGCTGAAGACCTGCGCGGTGACGAGGTGGCGCTGTTTGCCAGCGGCACGCTGATGCTGGAAGCGGAGAAGACGCCCCTGCTGCCGGCTGAACTGCAGGTGCTTGGGCCGCGCAAGGCGCGCCTGGTGCTGCACGAAGGCCGCTACCATCAGGTACGCCGCATGTTCGCTGCCGCAGGCAACCACGTGCAGGCACTGCATCGCAGCCGTGTCGGTGGCCTGGACCTGCAGGGACTGGCCGAAGGGCAATGGCGGCTGCTGACCTCCACCGACCTGGATACGCTGTTCGCTCCATGACCTCCATCGCTGCGCTGCCGTTCCTGCCCGACGCCGTCATCTTCGACATGGACGGCCTGATGATCGACAGCGAGCGTGTGTCGCTTGCGTGCTGGAGCGAGGCGGCGGAGGAGTTCGGCCTGCCCTTGGATGCCAGCTTCTTCGTGCGCATGGTCGGCCTTGGCGACCACGACAGCCAGGCGCTGCTGCGCCAGCAGGGCATCGAAGACAGCATGATCGAGGCGATGGCCGCGCGCTGCCATGATCTGTACGAGGAACGCACGCAGACAGGGTTGCCGCTGCGCCCGGGCATCCTGGAACTGCTTGAGTTGTTGACGTCGCACGCGGTGCCGCGTGCGGTGGCGACCTCGACACGGCAACCACGGGCCAACCGCAAGCTGGCCGCGACCGGGTTGCTGCCGTACTTCGATGCGGTGATCGCCGGTGGCGACGTGGCGCGGGCCAAGCCGGCACCGGACATCTACCTGCTGGCCGCGCAGCGGCTGGGCAAGGCACCGGAACGCTGCCTGGCGCTGGAGGATTCCCCGGCCGGCACGCGTGCCGCGCTGGCGGCGGGCATGACCGTGATCCAGGTGCCGGACCTGGTGCATCCCGATGAAGAACTGCGTGCGTTGGGCCACCGCATCGTCGGCTCGCTGGTGGACGCCCACGCACTGCTGCTGCCGCTGTTGCCAAGGTAACGGTGGGTGAGGGTGGGTGCTGGTGGGTGCCGACCGTTGGTCGGCACGCTTCACCGCTCTCGCCGGGCATGGCCCGGCGCTACCGCCCTGGTAGGTGCCACCCCTGAACCCGGGATGCCAACCTTGAACCCGGTGGGTGCCGA